>JANXBZ010000003.1:0-49571 GCA_025060475.1 Dictyoglomus sp.
AGGTTGCCCGAGGGGGTACAGATGGTGATGCCAGGGGACAATTTAGAGATGGAGATAAAATTAATAAAGCCTATAGCCCTAGAAGAGGGGTTAAGATTTGCCATAAGAGAAGGTGGCAAGACTGTTGGAGCCGGAGTCGTAACTAAAATTATTGAGTAGGGAGGAATGAGAATTTATGAGTAGCTATTTAGAAAAACAAAGAATAAGAATCCGGCTCAAGGCTTTTGATCATAGAATTCTAGATCAATCCGCTAAAAAGATTATTGATACTGTGAGAGGGACAGGAGCAAAAATTTCTGGTCCTATCCCTCTTCCTACAAAAGTAAGTAGATATTGGGTATTGCGTTCTCCTCATGTTAATAAAAACTCCGGAGAGCACTTTGAAATTCGAGTTCATAAGAGACTTATTGATATCATAGAACCTACTGCAAAAACTGTGGAAGCTCTTATGAATTTAGAGCTTCCTGCAGGAGTTGAAGTAGAAATTAAAACTTAGAGAAGAGGGGATTGAGATGTCTGCACCAACTACGAAAGGAATTTTAGGAAGAAAAATTGGTATGACTCAAATTTTTAGAGAAAATGGTGAGGTGGTTCCTGTCACAGTTGTTAAGGGGGGACCATGCCTAATATTGTCTTTAAAGCTTGAAGAAAGAGATGGATATAATGCTATTCAATTAGGATATGAACAGTGTAAAGAAACAAAGTTAAATAAGCCCCAAAGAGGATTTTTTAAAAAACTTGGCTTTCCAACTTTCAAAATTGTTAAAGAGATAAGAGTTATAAATCCTCACGAATATAAACCTGGACAAGAACTTACTGTAGATATTTTTAAAGAAGGAGAATTAGTTGATGTAACAGGGAAAACAAAAGGAAGAGGATTTACGAGTCATATAAAACGCTGGAATTTTAGTAGAGGAAGAATGTCTCACGGTTCTAAGTGTCATAGAAGAAGAGCATCAATTGGTGCTGGTGGAGTTCAGCATGTAATGAAAGGTCAAAAAATGGCTGGAAGATATGGCAATGAATTAGTCACTATTCAAAATTTAGAAATTGTAAAGGTTGACAAAGAAAAAAATCTATTGCTTATTAAAGGTGCAATTCCAGGACCGCCAGGTAATTTACTGGTAATTAGAAAAGCTATTAAATCTCTTAGGAAGGGGATAGAACAATGATTCAAGTTCCTGTTTATAATCAGAATGGAGAAAAAGTTTCTGAGATAGAACTTAAGGAAGAATTATTTGGGGTTAAGACAAGACCAGATTTGTTTCATATGTGTGTTGTTATGTATCTAGCAAATGGAAGACAAGGAACTCATTCAACAAAAAGAAGATCTGAGGTTAATAGAAGTGGAAGAAAAGTCTGGCCTCAAAAAGGTACAGGTCACGCTCGTCAAGGTGATAGAAAGGCTACCCATTGGGTAGGTGGAGGAAGACCTTTTGGACCAAAACCGAGAGATTATTCTTATAAGATGCCTAAGAAAATGAGAAGATTAGCTATTAGGTCTGCTTTATCTACAAAACTAAAGGAAAATAATCTTATAATTTTAGATAAAATAGAACTTTCTCAACCAAAGACAAAAGAGTTTGTAAAAATCCTAGACAATTTTGGATTAAGTAATTCTTCTGTTCTAGTAAGTCTTCCTAAGAAAAATGAACTTATAAAGAGAGCAACTTCGAATATTAAAAATGTTAAAACAATGGTTGCGTCTTGTCTAAATGTCTATGATTTATTAAAATATGATTATTTAATTCTAACTATAGATGCGATACCTGTTTTAGAGGAGGCATTTTTAAAATGAAAGATCCATATACTGTAATTCTAAGTCCTATAATTTCAGAAAAAAGTACTGAATTATCAAAGTATGGAAAGTATATTTTTGAAATAGCGAGAGATGCCAATAAAATTGATGTTAGAAGAGCAGTAGAAGAAATTTTTAAGGTTAAAGTTAAGAAAGTGGCAATTATAAATGAAAAGCCTAAGTTAAGAAGATTAGGAATGTCTCAAGGTTATACTTCAAAAAGGAAGAAGGCAATTGTAACTTTGCAACCAGGTTATAAAATCGAACTGATTAGTGGAGTATAGGAGGTATTATTATGCCACTTAAGAAATTAAGACCTATAACGCCAGGAACAAGACATGCTCTTCTTCCAGATTTTTCTGAAATAACAAAAGAGGAACCAGAAAAATCTTTGGTGGTTCCTCTAAAAAAGTCTGGAGGGAGAAATAACTTTGGTCATATAACTGTAAGATTTAGAGGGGGAGGACATAAAAGGCTTTATAGAATAATTGATTTCAAAAGGGATAAAGATAACATTCCAGCAAAAGTGATAAGTATTGAATATGATCCTAATAGATCTGCGAGAATTGCTTTATTAAGTTACTCGGATGGAGAAAAAAGGTATATAATAGCTCCGGAGGGTTTAAAAGTTGGAGATACAGTAATTTCGGGTGAAAATGTGGATATAAAAGTTGGAAATAATCTTCCTCTAAAAAATATTCCTGATGGTACTTTAATACATAATTTAGAACTTTATCCCGGAAGAGGTGGGCAATTGGTAAGAGCTGCTGGAACCTCTGCTCAAATTCTTGGAAAAGAAGGTAAATGGGCTTATATTCGTCTTCCTTCTGGAGAAATAAGACTTTTTGATTTAAGATGTAGAGCAACTATTGGTCAAGTAGGAAATATCGATCATAAAAATGTCGTTTTAGGAAAAGCAGGAAGAAATAGGTGGTTAGGAAGAAGGCCACACGTTAGGGGTTCTGCTATGAACCCTGTAGATCATCCTCATGGTGGAGGTGAGGGCAAAGCACCTATTGGACATCCAGGTCCTCTTACTCCCTGGGGTAAACCTACGTTGGGATATAAAACTCGTAAGAAAAGAAAGCCATCTGATCGATTTATTGTTCAAAGAGCTAACGAAAAGAAAGAGATAAAATAGAGGTGAAAATTTATGGGAAGATCATTAAAAAAGGGGCCTTATGTAGACCCAAAACTTTTGGAAAAAATTAGAAAGCTTAATGAAAAAGGGGAAAAGAGGATAATTAAAACGTGGTCAAGAAGATCTATTATAGTACCAGAGATGGTAGGACATACTATTGCAGTTTACAATGGTAGGAAACATATTCCTATTTACATTACAGAAAATATGATAGGACATAGATTAGGAGAATTTGCACCTACTCGTACTTTTACAGGGCATAGAATTCCTACTGCTCGAATCACAGCTATTAAATAGGGAGGTAGTCTACAAATGTTTGAGGTTAAAGCAGAAAGTAAATATGTAAGAATATCTCCATATAAAGCAAGAAGAGTATTAGATTTAGTAAGAGGAAAAATGGTAAATGAGGCTGAGGCAATTTTAGAAGCCTTGCCTCATAAAGCTGCATATTTTATATTGAAATGCTTAAGATCTGCAAAAGCTAATGCGGAACATAATTTTGGTCTTAGAGGAGAGAGATTATATATTTCTCGAGCATGGATAAATGAAGCTCCAAGATGGAAAAGAATTAATCCAAGAGCACGAGGACGTGCTGATATAATTCAAAAAAGGAATAGTCACATTGTTATATATGTCCAAGAAAAAGAGGAGGGATAAAGTGGGACAAAAAACTCATCCTTATGGTTTTAGATTAGGAATTATAAAAGATTGGAAAAGTCATTGGTTTGCGGGAAAACAGGATTATATTATCTTATTACATGAGGATTGGGCAATTAGGAATTATATAAAGACTAATTATTCCCAGGCAGGTGTTTCCTTGATAGAAATAGAAAGAAAAGTAGCTAATAGAGTAGATATTACTATCCATACTGCAAGACCAGGAATGCTTATAGGTCGAGGAGGTATGGAGATAGAAAATATTCGAAAGAACCTAATAAAGTTAACAGGGAAGAATGTTTTTATATCTGTAAAGGAAATAAAAAATCCAGAACTTGATGCACAATTAGTTGCAGAAAACATTGCTTCTCAAATTGAGAGAAGAGTGAACTACAAAAGAGCAATGAAACAGGCAATAAATAGAGCTTTAAGAGCAGGAGCAAAGGGAATAAAAGTAATGTGCTCTGGAAGACTAAATGGAGCTGAAATTGCAAGATCAGAGTGGTTTAGGGAAGGAAGAATTCCCCTTCAGACATTAAGAGCAGATATTGATTACGGTTTTGCTGAGGCAAAAACTATTTCAGGAGTTATAGGAGTAAAGGTTTGGATTTATCATGGAGATAAACCAGAATTAGGAAAGGAATCTGTTGAAGAAATACCTTCTACTACTTCGATTTTACTTGAAGAAGATTTTGAAAGAGATGAGGTGGATTACGATGTTGATGCCTAAAAGAGTTAAATATAGAAAACAACATCGTGGTAGATTAAAAGGTAAAGCAAGTCGTGGGAATAGAGTTGTATTTGGTGATTACGGGATTCAAGCTTTAGCTCCTGCTTGGATAACTAGTGCTCAAATAGAGGCAGTCCGTAGAACTCTTACTCGTTACGCAGGAAAAAATGGAAGAGTATGGATCAGAATATTTCCAGATAAATCTGTTACTGCAAGACCTGCTGAAAGTAGAATGGGTGGAGGAAAAGGAGATGTAAAAGATTGGGTAGCTGTTGTAAAACCAGGTACTATTCTTTTTGAAATAGGTGGAATACCAGAGGAGGAAGCAAAAGAAGCAGTAAAAATAGCGGGAACTAAACTTCCCATTAAAACTCGTTTCGTATCTCGAGAATTAGGTGGTGAATAATTATGGTAAAAGCAAGAGAACTAAGAGAAAAAACAAACGATGAATTAAAAGAGGAATTAAAAAAACTTAGACATGAACTTTTTAATTTGAGATTTCAGCTTAAGACAGGTGGTCTTACAAATCCTCATAGAATAAAATTAGTTAGAAAAGATATTGCAAGGATATTAACAGTATTAAGAGAACGAGAACTTAAATCTTGAAAATAAGGAGAGGAAACTATGTCGGGTAAAAGAAAAGAAATGATTGGTAGAGTAGTGAGTGCTAAAATGCAGAAAACTATTGTGGTTCTTGTAGAGAATACCTTTTCGCATCCTTTATACAAAAAGACAGTTAAGAAGCTAAAGAAATATAAAGTTCACGATGAAAAACAAGAGGCAAAAGAGGGAGATCTTGTTCTGATTCAAGAGACTAGACCTTTAAGTAAGGAGAAGAGATGGCGATTAGTAAAAATATTAAGAAAAGGAGAAGCTCTCCCTACTATAACTGAAGAGGTAATGGAGGAAGGTGGTATAAATGATTCGACCTCAGACTAGGTTGGTTGTAGCAGATAATAGTGGAGCAAAAGAAATAATGTGTTTTAGAGTGTTAGGAAAAAAAAGTATTGCGGAAGTAGGAGATATAATCGTTGCAAGTGTTAAAGATGCTGTTCCTCGAGCAAGTATCAAAAAGGGTGATGTAGTCTATGCAGTTGTTATTCGAACAAGAAAGGAAATAAGAAGAAAGGATGGTTCTTACGTGAGATTTGATGATAATGCTGCAGTGATTATAGATAAGCAAGGAAATCCAAGAGGGACAAGAGTTTTTGGACCAGTAGCAAGAGAATTAAGAGATAAAAATTTCACAAAAATAATTTCCTTAGCTGCTGAGGTTATATAAGGAGGAAGATTTTATGTTTGGAATAAAAAAAGGAGATTTAGTTTTAGTAATATCAGGTAAAGATAAAGGAAAAAGAGGAAAAGTCATAAGTATCCTTCCACGGGAAGATAAAATAGTTGTGGAGGGAATAAATATTGTAAAAAAACATATGAGACCTACCCCTAAAAATAGGCAAGGAGGTATTGTAGAAAAACCTGCACCAATTTATAGGTGCAAAGTTATGTTGATTTGTCCTCGTTGTAACCATCCAGCAAGAATTAAATATTCCTTTTTAGAAACAGGACAAAAGGTAAGAGTTTGTAAAAAATGCAATGAAATTATTGATCGTGTGTAACTAGGGAGGAAGAGATATGGAAATTCTAAAGCAAAAATATAAAAAGGAAATTATTCCAGAAATGATGAAGAAATTTGGATATAAAAATCCGATGGCTGTTCCTCGCTTAGAAAAAATTGTGATAAATATGGGAGTTAGCGATGCTGTACAAAATCCTTCTGCAATTGAATCTGCAGCAAGAGATTTAGCTGTAATTACTGGACAAAAACCTTTAGTAAGAAGAGCACGAAAATCGATCTCTAATTTTCATTTAAGAAAAGGTATGCCCATTGGATTAAAAGTAACTTTAAGAGGAGATAGAATGTATGCCTTTTTATATAAGTTAATAAATATTGCTCTTCCAAGAGTAAGAGACTTTCAAGGTGTTTCTCCAAATTCCTTTGATGGTAGAGGTAATTATAGTCTTGGAATTAAGGAACAGTTAATTTTTCCAGAGGTTGAATATGATAAAATAGACAAAATAAGAGGAATGGATATTACTATAGTTACTACTGCAAAAACCGATGAAGAAGCAAAAGAGCTCTTATCTCTTTTTGGTATGCCTTTTAAAAAATAGAAATTAGAAGAGAGGGAGGAAATTGTGGCCAAGAAATCACAAATTGTTAAATGGTTAAAACCCAAAAAATTTAAAGTTCGAGAATATAATAGATGTAAAATCTGTGGAAGACCACGGGGATACATAAGAAGATTTGGTCTTTGTAGACTTTGTTTTAGAGAATTAGCCCTTAAAGGAGAAATTCCAGGAGTAAGAAAGGCAAGTTGGTAGGAGGTTTTTACTATGACGCTTACAGATCCTATTGCGGATATGCTAGTTAGAATTAATAATGCGAATCAAAGAAGAAAATCCATAGTTGATATTCCTTTTTCAAAACTAAAACTTAGTATAACGGAGCTTCTATTAAAGGAAGGATATATTGATAAATATGAAGTATTTGGCGAAGAACCTAAAAAGTTTATTCGTATTTATTTGAAATATGTTAATAAAATACCAGTGATTCAAGGAGTAAAAAGAGTTAGTAAGCCTGGAAGAAGATATTATGTAAGTAAAGATGAAATACCTAGGGTACTTGGAGGATTAGGAATTGCTATAATATCTACCTCAAAGGGATTAATGACTGATAAAGAAGCAAGGACTTTAGGTATTGGTGGGGAAGTTCTTTGTATGATTTGGTAAAGGAGGAATTAGGATATGTCAAGAATAGGTAGAAAACCAATAATGATACCAGAGAAAGTAGAAGTTGAATTCATAGGAGAAAATAGTTTAAGAGTAAAGGGCCCTTTAGGAATTTTAGAAAAAAGTTTTCATCCTCTAATATCAATAAAAGCACAAGATCATCAAATAATAGTAGAAAGATCTGATGATGAGAAATTTTCTAAAGCCCTTCATGGTTTAACAAGAGCTCTTATTAATAACATGATTGTTGGAGTTACTCAGGGTTTTGAGAAGAAATTAGAACTACAAGGGACTGGATATAGAGCAAGACTTCAAGGAAATAAGTTAGTCATGGATTTAGGATTCTCTCATCCTGTGGAATTAGAGATACCTGAGGGTTTAAGTGTAAATGTAGAAGATAATACTAAGATAACAATTAAAGGAATAGATAAAGAGAAAGTAGGCCAATTTGCTGCTTATATTCGAAGTATTAAACCTGCAGAGCCTTATAAAGGAAAAGGAATTAGATATCTTGGTGAAAAAATACGTCAAAAGGCTGGTAAGGCAGGGAAAAAATAGGAGGTAGTGTATAAATGATAGAAAAAGAATCAAGAAAAGAAAAAAGAAAGATAAGACATTTAAGAATAAGAAAGAAAATATTTGGAACTCCTGAAAGGCCTCGTTTAGCTGTGTTTAAAAGTTTAAGATATATTTATGCTCAGATTATTGATGATACTAAAGGACATACATTGGTTTCTGCTTCGTCTCTAGAAAAGGAATTAAAGTCACAGTTAAAATCTACAGATAATATAGAGGCAGCAAAATTAGTAGGAAAAGTTATTGCTAAAAGAGCTTTAGAAAAGGGAATAAAGAAAGTAGTTTTTGATAGAGGTGGATTTTTATATCATGGAAGAATAAAAGCTCTTGCTGATAGTGCAAGAGCTGAAGGATTGGAATTTTAAAAAATAAGGAGGGAAAATAATTGAGCAAAGAATTAGAACCTATTTTTAAAGAAAGAGTTGTAGAGATTAGAAGAGTAGCTAAAGTTGTTAAAGGAGGAAAGAATTTGAGGTTTAGAGCTTTAGTTGTTGTTGGAGATGAGCAAGGAACTGTTGGTGTAGGAATTGCAAAAGCAGCGGAAGTTCCTGATGCTATTAGAAAAGCAATAAGAAAAGCTAAAAAGAATGCCATAAAAGTTTCCATAAGCAAAGGAACAATTCCTCACGAAGTTATTGGAAAATTAGGAGCCTCAAAAATTCTTTTAAAGCCTGCTGCTCCTGGTACTGGAGTTATCGCAGGAGGTGCTGCAAGGGCTGTTTTGGAATTGGCAGGAATTAAAAACATTCTAGCAAAGTCTTTAGGTTCAACTACTGCTATTAACTTAGCCCAAGCAACTTTAAACGCATTGAAAGCTTTAAGAGATCTTCCTGAGGTGGCAAAAATGAGAGGAAAGAAAATAAGAGAAATTGTAAAAGTTTCTCAGAAATCCTCAAATGGGGAGGGAGAAAATTGAAACTTTCTGAATTAAAACCAAAATTAGGAGCAAGAAAGGAACCAAAAAGAGTAGGTTGTGGGTATGCTGCTTCTGGGAAGTATGCGGGGAGAGGCATGAGTGGACAAAATTCAAGAACAGGAGATGGGACGCGACCAGGATTTGAAGGAGGGCAAACTCCTCTTACTCGAAGACTTCCCAAACTTGGTGGAATACCAAATGCTCCTTATAGAAAATATACCATAGTTAATCTAAAAGTTTTGGAAGAGAATTTTAATCCTAATGATGTAGTAGATCCTGAGATATTACTAAAAAAGAGAATAATTAAAAAAGTAAATTTTGGAGTAAAGATCTTAGGAGATGGTGAAATTTCTAAACCCTTAATTGTAAGAGCTCATTCTTTTAGCTCCTCAGCTCAAGAAAAAATTGAAAGGGCAGGCGGAAAAGTAGAGGTGATTAAATAGTGTTTGATACTTTAATAAGAGCTTTTAAACTTCCTGATTTGAGAAAGAAAATACTATTTACATTGTTTATTTTTGCTGTATATAGATTTGGTGCTCATATACCAGTGCCAGGAGTAGATAGGGTTGCTTTGAGTAATTTATTTAAATCTCAAGGACTTCTTGGTTTTTTAGACTTATTTACAGGTGGAGCTCTTGCAAGATTTTCTATCTTTGCAATGGGTATTACTCCTTATATTAATGCTTCAATTATGATGGAGCTTCTTACTGTAGTATTTCCTTCTTTAGGAGCACTAAAAAAGGAGGAAGATGGAAGAAGAAAACTTACTCGTTATGCAAGAAACTTAACGGTTCTTCTTGCAGCTATAGAGGCTTTTGGATTGACTATTTTTATGCATAATTATAAAGTAATTCCTCAGCTAACTCCTATATATGTTCTTACTACTGTAATTACATTAACTGCGGGAACCACTTTTATAATGTGGTTAGGGGAACAAATTTCTCAATATGGCATAGGTAATGGTGTTTCTCTACTAATATTAGCATCTATTTTGGCACGTTTTCCTACTGATGTTGCAAGGACATTTTTGTTATTGCAAAGAGGTGAAATTGGGATTTTAAATGTAATAGTATTTTTTATATTGTTAATCGCAATAATTGTTGGAGTAGTGTGGGAAGAAAGTGCAGAAAGAAGGATTCCTGTTCAATACTCGCGAAGAGTGGTTGGAAGAAGGGTATATGGAGGACAATCTACTTATTTACCTCTAAAATTAAATCAAGCAGGAGTTATTCCAATTATATTTGCAATTACTATTCTTATGATCCCTCCTACAATAGGACAGTTTGCTAATATTCCATGGTTAAAAAATATACTTAATATTTTTTCTCCTAACTCCTTTCTATATCCCATATTTTATTTTCTTCTTGTTTTAGGTTTTACTTACTTTTATGCTTCTATTGTTTTTGACCCCAGTGAACTATCAGAAAACTTCAAAAAGTACGGGGGATTTATTCCCGGCGTAAGACCTGGTAAGCCTACGGAAGAATATCTGGCAAATACTTTAAATAGGTTAAACTTTTTTGGAGGGGTATTTTTAGGTTTGATTGCTTTAATACCTACCTTTATAGAGAGACTTACTGGAGTTACAGAGTTCCAATTAGGTGGAACAAGTATTCTTATTATGGTAGGTGTAATTTTAGATACAATTAAAACTTTAGAGGCTCAGATGATAATGAAAAGTTATGAGGGGTTTTTGAAATGAGAGTATTAATATTTTTTGGACCTCCAGGTGCGGGTAAGGGAACTCATGCGAAGGAAATAAGTGGGATTTTAAATGTTCCTCATATTTCTACAGGAGATATTTTTAGAGAAGCAGTAAAAAACGAAACATTTTTAGGAAAAAAGGTAAAGGAATATTTAGATGCAGGTAAATTAGTGCCTGACGATTTAGTTTGGGAAGTAGTTAAAGAAAGAATATCAAAGAAAGATTGTTCCTCTGGATTTATCTTGGATGGATATCCCCGGACAATTGTACAGGCAGAATACTTAAAGAAGTTTTTAGTTAATGCGGATATAAAGGTTATATATCTTAAAGTATCTGACGAGATTGTAATAAAGAGGTTAACATCTCGTAGAGTATGTAGGAATTGTGGTGCTATTTATAACTTAATATCTATGCCTCCTAAAGAAAATAATAAATGTGATTTATGTGGCGGAGAACTCTATCAAAGAAGCGATGATACAGAAGAGGTTATTAGAAAAAGGCTTGATACCTACTATAAAGAGAGTCAAGCATTATTGGAATATTATAAAAATGAAGGTATATTATATGAGGTAAATGGAGAAGAAAATAAAGAGATAGTAACTAGAGAAATATTAAAGGTGGCTGGTAATGGGGCTTAAAATTAGAGAGGAAATTGATAATATGAGAAAAGGAGGAAAAATTTTAGCTAGGATCTTTAAAGAATTAGAAAAATACATCCATGAAGGGGTATCAACTTACGAATTATCTCGTAAAGTGGAAAACTTAATTTATAAATATGGAGCAAAACCTGCATTTAAAGGATATAGAGGATACCCAGAAGTAATCTGTGTTTCTATTAATGAGGAGATAGTCCATGGGATACCAAGAAAAAATAAAATATTGAAAAATGGTGATATTGTAAGTATAGATATTGGATTAGAATATAATGGTTTTTACGTTGATTCAGCAAGAACCTATCCCATAGGAGAGGTTTCTCCTTTGGTTTTAAGACTTATAGAAGTTACGGAGTCTGCTTTATGGAAGGGTATAGAAAAGGCAAGAGTAGGTAACCATTTATCGGATATATCTTGGGCTATACAACAACATGTAGAAAAAAGTGGTTTTAGTATCATAAGGGATTTTACAGGACATGGTATAGGAAAGAATCTTCATGAACCGCCAAGTATACCTAATTTTGGGCCACCAGGACAAGGTCCAATTTTAGAGGAAGGATTAGCATTAGCAATAGAACCTATGGTATCTATGGGAGATTACAGAGTAAAGATATTAGATGATGGATGGACTGCTATTACTCTTGATGGAAGTCTCTCTGCTCATTTTGAACATACTGTGATAATAACTAAAAACGGTCCTGAAGTTTTAACTCAAGAGGAATAAGGGGATGTATGACTAAGAAAGAAGTAATTGAGATTACAGGAACCGTTAAAGAAGCTTTACCAAATGCAACTTTCAAGGTAGAGCTTGATAATGGATTTGAAATATTAGCTTATGTATCTGGTAAAATGAGAATGAATTTTATAAGAGTTATGCCTGGGGATAGAGTTAAAGTAGAACTATCTCCTTACGATTTAACTAAAGGAAGAATTATATATAGATTTTCATCAAGTAATAAGGAGGTTAAAGATGAAAGTTAGAGCTTCTGTTAAGAAAATATGTGAAAAATGCAAAATTATAAGAAGAAAGGGTAGAGTGATGGTAATTTGTGAAAATCCAAGACATAAGCAAAAGCAAGGTTAAGGAGGTGTCTAATAAATGGCTCGTATTGCAGGAGTAGATTTACCAAAAGATAAAAAAATTGATGTTGCCTTGACATATATTTATGGGATTGGGCGTACAACAAGTAAAAAAATTTTGGAGGTTACAAAAGTTGATCCAAATAAAAGGGTAAAAGATTTAACTGAGGAAGAAATAAGTAGATTACGTGAAGAAATTGAAAATAAATATAAAGTTGAAGGAGATTTAAGGCAAGAAGTAGCTTCTAATATTAGAAGGTTAATAGAAATTGGATGTTATAGAGGAATTAGACATAAACTTGGCTTACCAGTAAGAGGTCAGAGGACTCGTTGTAATGCCAGAACTAGAAAGGGTCCTCGTAAAACTGTAGGTGCAAAACGTAAGGAGAAATAAAAACTTAAATTTCAGGAGGTTGAATAATTAATGGCAAAGAAGAAAAGAGTTAGAGGGCCAAAAAGAGAAAAGAAAGTTATTCCTGAAGGAGTTGCTCATATAAGTGCTACATTTAATAATACAATTGTGACAATAACCGATCCTGCAGGAAATGTTGTTGCATGGGGTAGTGGTGGCACAGCTGGATTTAAAGGAACAAAAAAGGGAACGCCTTTTGCAGCACAACTCGCAGCTGAGATGGCAGCAAAAAAAGCTATGGAATATGGAATGAAAAGAGTAGATGTATTAGTAAAAGGACCTGGTCCAGGAAGAGAAACTGCAATAAGATCTCTACAGGCTGCAGGTTTAGAAATTAATTTAATTAAGGATGTTACTCCTATACCTCACAATGGATGTAGACCACCAAGAAGACGTAGAGTGTAAGAGGGAGGAAAGAAAATATGGCAAGATATACCGGTCCTGATTGTCGTTTATGCAGAAGAGAAGGAATTAAATTATTTCTTAAGGGGACAAAATGCTTTAGTAATAAGTGTCCCTTTGAGAGGAGAAAATCTGCTCCTGGTCAACATGGTAGAGCCCAAAGAAAACTTACAGAATATGGATTGAGATTGCGAGAAAAACAAAAACTAAAGAGAATCTATGGAGTATTGGAGAGACAATTTAGAAGATACTTTGAAGAAGCATCTAAAGGAAAAGGAGTTACAGGTGAGAGACTTCTCCAAATTTTAGAAACTCGTTTAGACAATGTAGTTTATCGTCTTGGATGGGCTTTGAGTAGAGCTCAAGCAAGACAATTAGTTTTACACAGAAAAATTCTTGTAAATGGAAGAAAAGTGAATATACCATCATATAATGTTAAAGTGGGAGATATAATTGAAGTTGCAGAAAAAGATCTTATTCCTGTCCAAGAAGCTCTTGAGACTTTTTCTAATAAACATGTTCCTTCCTGGTTAGAAGTAGATAATGAGAATCTAAAAGGTAGAATTCTGAGATTGCCTACAAGAGAAGAAATAGATGTTCCTGTACAAGAGCAATTAGTTGTTGAGTTCTACTCTCGTTAAGGAGGTAGATAAATTGATTGAAGAAACAAGGAAAGTTTTTATTGAGGAATTAAATGAAACTTATGGAAGATTTATAATAGAACCTTTAGAGAGAGGCTTTGGATGGACTATTGGTAACTCTCTTAGAAGAATATTACTATCTTCTATTGAAGGGGCAGCAGTTACAGCAGTGAAAATAGAAGGAATAAGGCATGAGTTAGATGTTTATAAAGGAATGAAAGAAGATATTTTAGAAGTTTTATTGAATCTTAAAAAAATAGTGGTAAAGATTGAAGATAACGAAACACATATTCTTCAACTAAATGTTGTAGGTCCAAAAGTGGTTAAAGCAGAAGATTTTAAAGCTCCCTCTAATGTAAAAATAATAAATCCTGATTTAGTGATTGCTACTTTAGTAGAAGAGGTTCCTCTATATATGGAAGTAGAAGTAAGAAAAGGAAAAGGCTATGTATCTGCAGAGGAGAATAAAGTTCCAGGACAGCCCATTGGTGTTATAAATTTAGACTCTATCTTTTCACCTGTAAAAAAAGTAAGTTATGAGGTAGAAAAAACAAGGGTTGGAAGAAGAACAGATTTAGATCGTCTAGTAATAAATATTTGGACCAATGGAGCTCTTTCTCCAGATGTTGCTTTAAAAGAAGCAGCTAAAATTTTAATGGATCATGCAAAATTTATTTTAGAGCAGGACTTTTCCTTCTCAGAGATAAAGAAAGAGGAATCACCTTTTATTAAAGAAGAAGAAAAGAAGATTTTGACATTGGAAGATTTAGGCTTGTCTACTCGTGCTTACAATGCATTAAGAATGGCAGGAATTCATACTATAGATGAACTACTCTCTAAAACAGAACAAGAGTTAATTAATATAAAAAACTTTGGACAAAAATCTCTTCAAGAACTCAAAGAAAAATTAAAGGAAAAAGGTTATTCGTTATCTAGTACGAAAGGAGAGGAATCTGATGAGACATCGTAAAGCATATAGAAAATTAAGTAAACCCACGCCTCAAAGAAAGGCATTATTGAAGGCTTTATTACTTTCCTTTTTTAAACATGGAAAAATTATAACTACTTATCCAAGAGCAAAAGAACTTACTCCTTTAGCGGAAAAAATTATTACTTTAGCCAAAAAAGACACTATACACAATCGTAGACTGGTTTATAGTTGGATTCAAGATAGAGAAATTGTTAGAAAGATATTTACTGAAATCGCACCTAAGTATCAACAAAGGAATGGGGGATATACAAGAGTATTGAAAGCAAGTATACGTAGAGGTGATGCAGCTCAAGAAGCAGTAGTTGAATTAGTGTAAATGATAGAACTTAGAAAAGTAACCTTTGTTTATAGAGATGAAATTATAAAGGAGAAGGTAGCAATTAAGAATTTTAACTTGGAAATACCTTCTCCTTCTTTTTTAGCTATAGTAGGAGCAAATGGTTCTGGTAAATCTACCTTAGCACGTCTTATAAATGGACTCTTAATTCCTACATATGGAGATGTAATTGTAGATGGCATAAATACAAAAGATGAAGCTAGAATTTGGGAAATAAGACAAAAAGTTGGTTTAGTTTTTCAAAATCCAGATAACCAAATTATAGGTATGACTGTAGAAGAGGATGTAGCTTTTGGTTGTGAAAATCTAGGATTATCTCCTAAAGAGATTGAGGAAAGGATAGAATTTGCTCTTTCTTCTGTAGGTATGAAAGAATATAGGAATTATCCTCCTCATTTATTATCTGGTGGACAAAAACAACGAGTTGCTATAGCTAGTGTCTTAGCAATGCTTCCTAAATATATCATTTTGGATGAACCTACAACTATGCTAGATCTTAAAGGGAGAAGAGAAATATTGAATATTATAAAAAACCTTTATGAAAAAGAAAAAATTTCTATAATATTAATTACCCACAACATGGAAGAGGTTATTTTAGCAGAAAAGGTTATAATATTAGATAATGGAGAAATGAAATTTATAGGAACCCCAAAAGAGGTTTTTACTTTATATTCTGAAATTATCAAATGGGGTTTAGATTTACCTTTAGTTACTAAATTATCAAAGATTCTTAAAGATAAAGGAGCAGATATTTATTATCCTATCTTGACTATTGAGGAGCTTAAAGAATGTCTTTGATTTTTTTAGATAACGTAAGTTTCTATTATTTAAAAAATACTCCTTTAGAAAGATTAGCCTTAAAAGAAATTTCTCTCTCTATTAATGAGGGAGAAAGAATAGGAATTATTGGTGAAACGGGCTCAGGAAAATCTACATTAATACAATTATTTAATGGACTCTTACAACCTACAGAAGGAAAGGTATATTTAAAAGGAAAAGATATAAGAGAATGGTCTATGAAAGAGATATGTAGAATTATAGGCTTAGTTTTTCAATATCCTGAGCATCAACTATTTGGAGAAACTGTTTTTGAAGAAGTTGCTTTTGGTCCAAGAAATATAGGTTTTAAAGAGGAAGAAATAGAAGATACTGTTAAGAAAGCTTTGGATGTTGTTGGTTTAAACTATGAAATAATTAAAGAGAGATCTCCCTTTTCTTTATCTGGTGGAGAAAAAAGGAGATTAGCCATTGCAAGTATTTTAGCTATGGATCCTGAAGTTCTAGTTTTAGATGAACCTACCGCAAACTTAGATCCGCGAGGAAAGAGAGAATTAATGCAATATTTAAACAGGTGGACGAGGAAAAATAAAACTTTGATTATAGTTTCTCATGATTTAGACGAGATTATTCCCTTAATAAAAAGAGTAATAATATTACATAAAGGAAAAATTATTTTAGATGGATCCATTGATTTTCTCTTTAGAGAGAAACAAAAGTTAATTGAAATCGGTTTAGATCTTCCTCAAATTCTTCAGATTATAAAAATTCTAGAGGAAAAAGGCTATCCTGTTGAAGGATATATGACATTAAATGAGATCGTGGAAATAATTCTTGCGTATAAGGGGTACTTGGCATCATGGAAGCATTGAAGACCTTTCCATTAGGTCAATATATACCAGGAAACTCTTTTTTACATTCCTTAGATCCCCGAGCTAAATTGATATCGTCCTTTTGGTTAATAATACTTCTTTTTCTTTTAAAGCTAAATATTTCTTACTTAATATTCTTTTTTTTCTTAGTCTCAGAAGTTTTAATCTCTAAAATTCCTTTAAAATATTTTATTCGAAGCTTAAAGCCCTTGTATTTTTTAATAGCGTTTACTTTTACTCTACATCTCTTTTTTGGAGAAGAAGGAGGAAAAGTTTTTTTTAGATATGGAATTTTCCACATAACTGAGAAAGGAATTCAAATGGCTGTGTTCATGTCTACAAGACTTATTTTTTTAGTTATAATTACTTCTCTTTTGACTCTAACTACTTCTATCTTAGAATTAGCGCATGGTTTAGAAGATATTTTAAAACCTCTTAATTATGTCAGATTTCCTGTACATGAATTTTCAATGATGATGACTATTGCTTTAAGATTTGTACCAACTCTTTTAGAGGAAACAGATAAAATAATAAAGGCTCAGAAATCTCGAGGTGCAGAATTTGGAAAAGGAAGTCTTATTGAACAGGCCAGAAAACTGCTACCTATTATTATTCCTCTTTTTCTTAGCGCTTTTAGAAGGGCTGGAGAATTGGCAGAAGCGATGGAAGCACGGGGATATAGAGGGGGAAAGGGTAGAACTCGTTATAAAAAATTAACTTGGGAAATGAAAGAAAATCTTTATATTTCTTTTATAATTATTTTTTCAGTATTTCTATTAAGTCTGTGATGATGTACAATTGGAAATTGACTATTGCTTATTTAGGAAAAAACTTTTATGGATTTCAGAAACAACCAGGCAAAAGAACAGTTCAAGGAGTTTTAGAAAAAATATTAAGAGATATTTTCCAGGAGGATATAAAAGTTTTTGGAGCAGGAAGAACTGATGCAGGAGTTCATGCATTGAATCAAATAGTAAGTTTTAAATCTTTGAAAAACTGGGACTTAGATAAGCTAAGACGTGCAATAAGCTCTCTTCTGCCTGAAGATATAATTTTAAAAAACATTGAGAGAGTTGATGAAAGTTTTCATGCAAGATATAGTGCAAAAAGCAAGTCATATATTTATATTATATATAATTGTGAAATTCCTTCATTATTCTTAAAAGATTTTGTCTGGTGGATCAAATATCCTTTAAATAAAGAAATCTTATCTACTTCAGCAAGATTACTTTTAGGGAAACATAATTTTATTAATTTTTGTATACAAGAAGGAAATAAAGACACAGTAGTTGAAATTGAAAATTGTTTCTGGAAATTTTATGGTCATTTTTTAATTTTTTATATTTCTGCTTCTCACTTTTTATGGAAAATGGTAAGATTCTTGGTAGGAGGTATGGTAGAATTAGGATGTGGAAGAAAGAAGATTGATGAATGGATTTCCTACTTAGAAAGAAAATTTGATAGAAGATTTTCTACTTGTGCTCCACCCCAAGGTTTATATCTTTTTGATGTAAAATATGACAATCTATAAATTAAGAGATAATTCTACATAGGGAAACTTTTTACCACTTTAAAAAGCTTATTAAAATTTCTGCTGATTTAATATTTTTTTAAAAATTTTTTGTTATAATCTATCGTGAAAAAAATAACGATTTTATGGAGGTGAAATTTTGAAAAAAATAATATTGATATTGTTAGTTATTCTATTAATATCAAATCCTAACTTAGCTTTTTCTAATAATCTTAAAAAAATAGAAGTATTAATTCCTTTAGGACCAAGTATTATACCTTTTGCCCCATTAATCTTAGAAAGTTCAGACTTTAACTTTACTATTTGGAGAACCATTGATGAATTAACTATCAGAGCAAGAGATAGTAAATATGATGTAATAATAGCTCCATTTATTACACTTGTTAATTTATATAATAAGGGGGTAAATATTAAATATCTTGCTACTTTTAACTTTTCTGCCTTCTATTTAATTTCTAATAAAGCAAAAAAATTTGAAGAGCTAAAGGGAGAAACCTTGTATATAGCCCAAAAAGGTTCTACTCAAGATATTATCTTCAATATTTTTCTTCAGCAAACAGAATTAAAGGACAAAATAAATATCTACTACTCCACTCCTCAGGAAATAACATCATTATATATTTCTGGAAAAATAAATAATGCTCTATTACCCGAACCCTTTGTATCCATGTGTTTAGCTAAAAATGGAAGGATACTCTTAGATATTCAGCAAGTATACAGATGGATTTCAAAAGGAAAATATCTGCCAATAACCTCTATTGCTATAAGGAGAGATTTAAATAAAAAAGATATAGAAAGAATAGATAAACTATTTAGAGATAATTTTAAGAATCTAAATATGAATCCAGAAAATTATATCGAAAAATCCTCTAAAATTCTCAATATAGAAGGACATATTATAAGATCATCCTTAAAGAGATTAGCTTTTAGATATCAAGGTTATTCTATAAAAAGAGATTTGTTAAACTTTTTAGAGTATATATATGAAAAAGCTCCTCAATTAATAGGAAATATTCCAGATGAGAACTTCTTTAAACTATAAAATACTATTCTGGATATTATTTATAATTATATGGTACCTTATGGGGATGGTAATAAATTCAAATCTAATTCTTCCCTATCCTCATAAGGTACTTTATAAAATAATTGACTTATTGAAAAATCCTTACTTTTATCAACATTTAATAGCTACAATGTTTAGAGGGATTATGGGACTTCTTCTAGCTTTAATCTTTGGCCTAATATTCGGAATTGTGAAAAATTCATATGTTCATAATAGCATAAGAAGTATTATCGATTTATTTCAAAGTAATCCCTTAATTGTTTGGATAACTCTTGCTTTATTTTGGTTTGGTTTTGGAAATAAAACTATAATATTTATTGTTTTTGTTGTGCTTTTTCCTAATTTTTACCTAAATACTTATAACGCTATTAAAAATATACCTAGAGAATATATAGAGCTTTTTAAAATATATCCTGTTTGTAAAAAGAAGTATTTTTTTAAATTCTTAATTCCTTATCTGAAGCCTTTTTTATTACCTAGTTTTGCTATATCTATAGTTTCTTCTTTTAAAATATCAGCTATGGCAGAATTTTTTTCGGGAGAAAAGGGAATTGGCTTTCTAATTAGTTATGCAAAGACTTTTCTAAATGTCGAGGAAGTCTATGCTTATGCCCTATTTCTTTTTCTTTTAAGTAAATCTTCTGAATTTATATTTCAAAGAACTGGTTTTTTAAGGGAGAGTGTTAAAAATGGTTTTTTTAAGATTAACTAATATTAAAAAATCTTTCAATGGGAAGAAAGTTTTAAATGGAATCTTTTTAGAGATTAATAAGGGAGAAAGAATCATAATAAAAGGACCTAATGGAAGTGGAAAGACAACTTTATTAAAAATAATTGCTGGAATAATATCTCCTGATGAGGGTAGAATTGAATTTTTTGAGAAACCTCAAATATCTTTCCAATTCCAAGATCCCATATTTTTACCTTGGCTAAATATGGAGGAAAATTTAAAACTAACAGCAAAAGATATAAATATGCTTGAATTTCTTACAGAATATTTCAATCTTAAAGAGTATTTACATTTATATCCTCAAGAACTCTCGGGAGGATATCAGCAAATTTTTTCCTTCATTAGGTCTTTTACCATACCTCATAATCTTCTAATACTAGACGAGCCTTTTAAGTCCTTAGATTCAAAGATTAAAAAAAAGGTAGAAGAATTTTTGAAGAAATATCTTGAGGATAAAAAAATATCCCTCTTGATGGTTAGCCACCAAGAGGGAATTGAAGAGAAAAATTTCTTTGATAGAATTTTTATTATTCCTTAATATTTTGTTTTTTTTACCTCAAGCATATGTTTCAGACTTAGAAGCCCTAAAGATATGTCTTCATTTTTCACTATAATCTCATTAGGTACTTTTATAAATGTAGGAGCAAAATTCCATATGGCTTTAACTCCACTGTTTACAAGAAGTTCTGCAACTTTTTGAGCTGATTCTTTTGGAACACATATTACTCCTATTTCTACACTGAACCTCTTTATAACTCTTTCAAGGTAGTCTAAGGGTAGTACTACCAAATCACCTATTCTTTTTCCAATTTTTTGATTATCATTATCAAATATTCCTACGATCTCTATATTATAGTTAGCAAAACCCGGATAATTTGTAAGAGCAGAACCTAGGTTTCCAGCGCCTATTATTACTACTTTTACGTTTTTATCAAGACCAAAGAGTTTATTAAGCTCATCAAGTAAGCTTTTTACATGATAACCCACTTTAGGTTTTCCTTTATATTCTAGATAAGAGAGATCCTTTCTAACTTGTTCCGGAGGAATGCCAAGTTTTTCTCCTACTTCTTCTGAGGATATGTATTCTTTATTTTCTTCTGAAAGAAGTCTATGATAAAGTTTTAATCTTTCTAGAGTTGCTCTAGGAAACATCAGATATTCTCTGTTTTCTTTTAGCATATTCTATTAACATCTCCCTTATCTTATTAATATCTGCTTCAGTTATTAATATATCATCAACTAAAATATTTGGAGCATTACTACAATTTTCAGTACAAAAAGTACCAACTACCTCTATATTATTAGCCCAGTCTTCTTTTCTTACTAGCTCAATAAGTTCAGACAGTATCTTATAAGAACCCTTTAGATAACAAGATGTACCAAGACATACTCTTACTTTTATTTTTTCCTCTTCTGAAATGGGAAGAGGTAAAATCTCTATATCTTTCTCAGGTACTCTTCTTTTTGGAGAGTAATTAGTATGAAGGATCTTATGAGTTTTATGACTTAATGGATGATCTAAGTACTTATTATACAACTCCATAAGATAAGGATTTTCTTCAGGTGAACTTATAGGGTTTATACTAGCTATCTCAGAAAGTACTTTAGCTCTTTTTAATCTTGTTATACTGTCATTTGGATATGGTTGACCACCGCCTCCTATGCATCCTAAACTACATGCCATTACCTCTACTATATCTACTTCAAGAATTCCCTCTTTAATATCTCTCATAATCTTCTTTGCCTTTCCAAGGCTATAAATAGCCATAGCTCTTAGCTTCTTACCGTTAGATAGTTCCATATTAAATAACCTTATACCTTTCTCTATCTCCTCTTCACAAAGAGATTTAATTTTCAGCTTATTATCAATAACCGATAAAACTGTTCCCAAAACTCCACCTGTTTTGCCAAAGTTTAAACCCCCCTGCGAATACAAATTAAAAGGTTTATCGAAAGGTTCTGGTTTTAGAAGAGATATATTAATACCACTTGCTTTAATTATTTGAGCAAGTTCTTTTGTTGTTATGACAAGATCTACTACTCCCTTATGTTCTTCTCTCTCAGCCTCGAATTTTTTAGCAGTACATGGCATAATTGAGACAAGGAAGATATCTTCCTTGGATATACCATTTTCTTGGACGTATATCTCTTTAATAATACTTCCTAGTGCTTGTTGTGGAGATTTTACGGTAGATAAATTCTCAATATAAGAAGGATAAAATTCTTCCACATATTTCACCCAAGCCGGACAACAAGAAGTAAACTGGGGAATGTTTTTACCTCTCTCTATTCTTTCTAGAAATTCATGAGCTTCTTCATAAGCTACCAAATCTGCTCCAAAAGGTACCTCAAAAACTTTTGAAAAACCTATCATTTTCAAGAAAGAGTTCAATCTTCCTGCAATAAAGAGATCACCGTCAAGTTTAAATTCTTCTTGTATGGCAGATCTCACAGCTGGAGCAATCATTCCTATTATAATTTTATTTTTATTTTTCAAAACTTTATATAACCTGTCTATATCGTTTCTTATAGAAAGTGCTCCTGTAGGACAGTAAGCTACACACTGTCCACAATATACACACTCTACTTCAGAAAGACTATGATCAAAACTTGGAACTACTTTAGAAGTGAAACCTCTTCCTGCTACATCTATAGCTGAAACTCCTTGTACCTCATCACATACTCTAACACAGTCTCCACATAAAATACATTTGGAGTTATCTCTCACTACAGGAGATGTGCTATCAATTTTACTATCTCTGGTTAAGGAAGCAAATCTTATTCTTCTAATTCCAAAAGCTTCAGCATAATCTTGTAATTTACAGCTTCCATTTCGCTCACAAGTCGTACAGTCTCTACTATGAGAGGCAAGTAGAAGTTCTAGAATACCTTTTCTTATCTCATAGATCTCTGGAGTATTTGTTCTAATAACTATGCCTTCATATGGTTTTAAATTACAAGATGTAACAATATTTTTTCCGTCAACCTCAACCAAGCATAATCTACATGCTCCATAAATTGATGTTTCTGATAGATAACATAGATTAGGTATTTCTATACCTACATTTTTAAGAGCTTCCAAGAGATTTCTCTCATCATCTCTTATTATCACTTCTTTTCCGTCTACATATATTTTCATAATCTCTCTTCCTCCCTATATAATTTCAATTGCTTTAAACTTGCATTTATCAAAACAAGCGCCACATTTAATACATTTTTCTTGTTCAATTCTATAAGGTCTACCTCTTTCACCTAATATAGCCCCCTTAGGACATGATCTAGCACACAATCCACAACCTTTACAAAGATCAGGATTAATAGAATATTTCTTAAAAGCAGTGCACATGCCACTAGGACATACACCATCAATATGAGCTATATACTCATCTTTAAAGAATCTTAAAGTGCTTAAAATAGGATTAGGAGCAGTCTGTCCTAATCCACAAGCAGATGCCTTCTTAATTAGATCTGCCAAAAATTCTAAATTTTCAAGATCCTCCCATGAGCCTTTTGCTTGAGTAAACTTTTCAAGTATATGATATGCCTGCATAAGACCCTCTCTACAAGGAATACACTTTCCACAAGACTCTCTTTTTGTAAAATCCAAAAAAAATCTTGCTACTTCTACCATACAAGTCTTTTTAGATAGTACTACTATTCCTCCAGAACCTACCATTGCTCCTGCAGTCTTCAGAGAGTCATAGTCTAAAGGAAGATCAAGAAGTGCTTCAGATAAACAAGCCCCCGAGGGACCTCCTATTTGAACTGCTTTAAGTTCATCTCCATCGGAAAGTCCTCCACATATATCATATATAATCTCTCTTAGAGTTGTTCCAAATTCGACCTCAATAATACCGGTAAGTTTCACAGGACCAGTGACAGAAAACATCTTTGTTCCGGGAGAATTTGGTACGCCTCTTTTTCTATAAGCTTCTGCGCCGTCTCTTATTATTTTAGGAATGTTGGCATAGGTTTCTACATTATTAATAAGAGTAGGACAACCCCAAAGTCCTGCCTGAGCAGGATAAGGTGGACGGGGTCTTGGAATTCCTCTTTTTCCCTCAATCGAAGCAAGCAGGGCTGTTTCTTCTCCACATACAAAAGCTCCTGCACCTTCTTTTATTTCTATATCAAAGGAAAATGAAGTACCAAGTATGTTTTCTCCTATTAATCCTAAGTTCTTTGCATCTTCTATGGCTTTTCTAAACATTTCTACGGCCACAGGATATTCAGCCCTTATATATGCATAACCTTTATTAGCTCCTATAGTGTAAGCTCCAATAAGCATTCCTTCTAAAACTGCATGGGGATCTCTTTCTAGAAGAGTTCTATTCATAAAAGCTCCAGGATCACCCTCATCTCCGTTACAAACAACAAATTTTCTATCTCCTTTACTATTTTTTGTTATTTCCCATTTAATACCAGTTGGGAATCCTGCTCCTCCTCTTCCTCTTAGTCCTGAGTCCTTTATAATCTGAATAACTTTATCTGGCTTATTCTCTACTAATACTTTCAAAAAAGAAAGATAACCACCTCTTCCCATATAATCATCAATGCTATCGCATTCACACTTTCCAATATCTTCCATTATGTAGAAAGATTGAGCTTTAAAAAATTTTGCATCCTCTAACTTTTCTACTCTTTGAGAGGTAGCAGGATCTACAAAAAGAAGTCTTTCTACTGCTTTACCCTTTAATATTGTTTCCTCATATATTTCTTTCACATCTTCAAGCCTTACTTCACAATAAAAATATCCGTAAGGCATTACAATTACCCATGGCCCTGAAGAGCATCTACCACAACAACCAGTTTTCTTGATTCTATTATTGTTTTCTTCGAGAGGATAGACCTTTGCTCTTTTAGTTTCCTTAAATAAATCTTTAAAGGCATCGTAAATTTTTACAGAACCTTTTGCAGCACAGCCAGTACCTATACATACAAAAATGTTAATATCCTCCAGTTTCTTTTTTCTCTCAATTTTCTTCTCTTCAATATATTGTAATGCTTCATCGATTGTCTTAAGCACTTTCATTTTTCCTCTCCCTTTCTTTTAAGTTTTTTATAATTTCTTTAACTTTTTCAGGGGTAAGATTTCCATACACTTCTTCATTTATGACCATAGCAGGAGCAAGAGCGCAAGCTCCAAGACAGCCTACTTGATCGAGACTAAAAAGAAGATCTTCTGTTACATTTCCTGGTGATATTTTCAATTCCTCTCTAATTGATTCAATTAGAGAGGTAGATCCTGCCATATGACATGCTGTACCATCACAAACTGAAATAGTATATTTACCTTTAGGTTTTAAAGAAAATTGAGCATAGAAAGTAGCAACACCATATATTTTAGCAGGAGGTATATCTAAGGCTACACCTATATAATTAATAACATCTTCTGGTAAGTAGCGATATTCTTTTTGAATATCTAAAAGAATTTTTATGAGATTATCTTGGCGATAATTATGTTTTTTTAAAATTTCTTCTACTTTGGCAAAATTTCTTTTAAGTTTCACTTTTTGACCTCCTTTTTAGTAAGATTCAATTTTAACAATTTTCCCTTTTTTCTTTAATATTTCTGCTATATCCTGAATAACTCTAAACTTAAGAGACATATCATAACTAAATAGTGGATTTTGATAAGTAGGGTTAATAGCTTTCCCAACAATAAAACAAATCTCGTCAGCTTTTTCTATAAAATCAACAATAATACTTGCTCCATAACCTAAATTTTCTGTTTGTCCATTAAGATATCTAAAAACTTGTGTTAAAGTAATAATCCCCTCTGTTACTAAATCTATACCCTCCATATATCCTATAGGTGGAGAATTATCAGAAATAGTTTTCAAATCAAGCTCAACTTTTTTTCCTAGAATTTTTTCTACAATTTGTGCAGTAGTTCCTCCACATATCACCTTCCTTCCTGGCATACTTATGAATCTTTTAACTACGAATTCATCCAAAAAGGGATCCGAAGGAGGACCAACCATTACATTAACTTTATTGAAAGTTCTAAAATGTAAGACACAACAAAGAGCATCGTCTCCCTTTACACCCTTATCAAGTTTTTTTGCTTTTTCAATCAAATGTTCAACTATTTCCTTAGGAGTCAATTTATACCTAATAAGATTAGTAATTTCCCTTTTAATATTCTCTACGCCTAATCCTAAAGGAAACAATTTTGTTCCTAATCCTGCTTGGGGAACCCCATCAGTCATTACGAATAAGAAATCATCTTCTAAGGGTACAAAGAAGCTTTCTTTTATTTCTTTGCCTTCAATAATATTCTTTTTCTTTTCTAGCTCTACAAATTCCTTTTTGCGAAACAATAGAACTAAAGGAAATTCATACTCTGCTATATAGCATGTTTTATCTAATGATTTAAAAAGAATACTACAAAAATTCGCATAACTTATGTCTCTTATTTTACATTTTGGAAGAGTGGATAATATACTTTTCATCACTTCTTCTAAAGGCATATCATTGAACAACATGGTGGTGGCTAAAGAAGCGGTAAGAGTAGAAAGAATACTCGCTTTTATTCCACTTCCAAGACCATCAGAGACAGTAACTACTACTTTATCTTCATTTCTTTTTATTTTTATAGAATCTCCACAAACTTCTTCTCCTTCTTTATTTTTGAAGGCAAAAACTACCTCACAAGTCAGCATCTTCTTCTAACACCTTCCTAAACTGTACAAAATAGCTTTTTGTTTCAGCAATAGATTCTCCCAAAAGACTTGCAATTTCTTGAGCAAGAAGCATCTGCCTATTTATCAATTCCTCTATTTTCTCCGCACTTTCTTTTTTCAATCTTTTGAGTTCTTCTTCTTTTTTCTTTTCCTTAGTAATATCTAAGAGTAATGCTACTTTTCCATGTCCATCAGGTAGTTCAAAGGTTTTAACAAAAAAGTAATAATGCTCATCATCTACTGAGATTTCTATTGAGTTTTTTCCACTTTCTATTTCCTCGATTACAAAATCTAAAAGAGGTTCTTTATTATAAAAGAAATCTTCTCCAGAAGGATTTATATATATGGGTTTATTATTTTTGTTATAAATAATAATGATGTTTGGAAACTCTTCTATAATTGCATTACTAACTGAACTTACCTTATCAATCAAATAAGTAATACACATTTCTTTCTCTGCTTTTCCTAAAACTACAGCTACAGCTTTTTCTCTGCAAGTTGAATATCCACAAGCACCGCAATTTAGCTCTTTTTTAGAATTCTCTTTTCCCATCTCTATCAAAATTTTTCTGATTTTATCTTCTGATACTTCTATGACATTTTTTTTAGGAGAAAAAATTCTCTTTATGTCGTCAATAAATTGAAAGCTTGAGAAATTATTAGGTTTTTCTATTTCTTTGAGTTGTTCTGCATAACTAATAATTCTCTTTCTTTTCTCTAAAATACCTATATCTTTTCTTATAGCTGGTCCGTTTATACAGCCTCCAAAACATGCTGTAGCTTCTATTACGAAACCCTCTTTATAAGACTTAATGTTTTCAAAAATCTTTGCTATATTTTCTACCCCTTCTACAACCATATGATTTATCCAGTCTCCTTCTAGAGTGAAGTTTATGCCTCCACTTATGGGATAAAATCTACCTTTATCAGGGTATGGAGGAGTGGGATAACTCGTTTCTAAGCTGACAATATCTATATTATTTTTTTCTATATAATTTTCTAGTTCTTCATAAGTTAAGACTAAATCTACATATTCTTCTCCATCTTTTTTCTTTGCTATACATGGTCCTATATACATTACAGGAAAATTTCCAAAATATCTCTTCATGAACAATGAATGTACATTCATTGGAGACAAAAAAGGAGAAAGATAAGGGATGACCTCTGGATAGTATTTCTCTGCCATATCAAAAACTACGGGACAAGATGTAGTGATCATGGTTTTATTTTTATTTTTTTTGATAAAGTCTCTATAATATCTAGAAATTATCTCAGCTCCTACAGCAGTTTCTTGTACTGCAATAGCTCCTAGGCTTTTTAAAAAAGTAATAATTTTGAGTGGCTCGTCAAAATGAGCAAAAAATGATGGTGCTATGGAGACCAAAAAAGGCTTATCTTTTAGTTCATATAAAATATGTATACTTTTTGTATAGGTTCTTGCCCTCTGAGGACATATTTCTATACAGTTTCCACATAAAATGCATTCATCATCCATAACGTATGATTTTCCTTTGTTAAACATTATCGCTTTGACAGGACAGTTTCTAAGACATTTATAACAATATTGACAGTTAGTTTCTTTTGTTAAGATTAATTTTCCCATGTTTAAACTCCTATTATTGTTATTTTTTTAACGTTATTTTTTTCACAATATATTTTAAAATTATTAGGAGATTTAAACAATTAAAATTTTGTTAAAAATAATTGTCTAAAATTTCTTAAAACTATAAAAGAAAACCTTTAGAAAAATCTATTAAAAAACTAAGACTGATGAGTATGAAGATAGAAAAAGAAAATTTAGGTACTCTTTTCTTTACAGAATTTTTTGTTATAATATTGACTAATTCTGGAAGGTTTTATTCTTTTCTACTAAGTTTTATAACTACAGGAGGGATTTTTTGACTATTGTTCAGTTTATAAAATATTGACAAAGAGCAAGAAATTATATTATATTATAAAGTCCATTAAGAAAGGAGGAATAGAAATGTCAACTTATATGGCAAAAAAAGAAGAGATAAAAAGAGAGTGGTTTCTAGTAGATGCCAAAGGAAAGGTTTTGGGAAGAATAGCTTCTGAAATTGCTAAGATTTTAAAGGGCAAACACAAACCTATATATACTCCTCATGTAGATACTGGAGATTTTGTGATAGTAATTAATGCAAAAGACGTGGTATTAACGGGCAAAAAAGAGGATACTAAAATTTATTTTAGACATTCAGGATATCCTGGAGGTGACAAGATTTTAACTGCTAAAGAAATGAGAGTTAAATTTCCTGAAAGGATCATTTATTTTGCAGTAAAGGGAATGCTTCCTAAAAATTCCTTAGGAAGGAAGATGATTAAAAAGCTTAAAATTTATTCTGGCCCTGAGCATCCTCATCATGCTCAAAAACCAAAGGTATTAAATATCTAGGAGGGATAGATGTTGGAATTGAATCTTCGAGAAAAGAAAATATTTCATGAGGTTGGGAGCAGGAAGACTTCAAGAGTTAAAGTTTGGCTTCATTATCCAGGAGAAGGTAAAATAATTGTAAATAATAAAACTTTAGAAGAGTATTTTGGGGGAAGAATATTTTTTCATGTATTGGCTAAAAAGCCATTAGAGCTCACAGGAATGAAGGATCAAGTAGATATTATTGCGGATGCCAATGGTGGGGGACCCTCTGCTCAGGCTCAAGCTTTAGCTCATGGTATTGCTAAGGCTCTCACTAATCTTAATCCAGAATTTAGAAGTATCCTAAAAAAGGAAGGACTCTTGAAGAGAGATCCTAGAGAGAAAGAAAGAAAGAAATATGGCCTAAAAAGAGCAAGAAGAGCTCCTCAATATTCAAAGCGTTAAATTATGGATTTAAAGGATTATGTTATTTCTCTAGTTAAAAAGGCTATTGAAGTATACTTAAAAGAAAAAAAAATTATTGATCCCCCCGAAGATATTCCTTTGGAACTTAAAAAAAGAGCAGGTTCTTTTGTTTCTATTCACACAAAAAACGGTAAGCTTCGGGGGTGTATAGGAACTATATTGCCTACATCTGAGAATTTAGCTCAAGAAATTATACAAAATGCTATAAATTCTGCATTCAGAGATCCAAGATTTCCTCCTGTAACCTTAGAGGAATTAGATGATTTAGAATTTTCTGTAGATATACTTTCTCCTTTAGAAGAAGTAAAAAGTTTAGATGAATTAGATCCTAAAAAATTCGGTATAGTTGTAGAGAAGGGATGGAGAAGAGGAGTTCTTTTGCCAGATCTTGAAGGGGTAAATACTGTTAAGAAACAGTTAGAAATTGCTTTGGCAAAAGCAGGTATCGATCCTTCAGAGGATTATAAAATTTACAAATTTACTGTAATTAGATATAAGGAATGAATGAAAGAAGCTTTGTATTATAAAAAATTAGACAACAAAAAAGTTCAATGCCTTCTTTGTCCACATCATTGTTTAATTTTGTCAGGAAAAAGAGGAATATGTGGAGTCAGAGAAAATAGAGAAGGTATATTATATTCTCTTAATTATAATTTCGTGAGTTCTATTGCCTTAGATCCTATTGAAAAAAAACCACTATACCATTTTCATCCAGGAAAATTTATTTTATCTGTTGGGACTGTAGGCTGTAATTTTAAATGCCCATATTGCCAAAATTGGAGGATTTCACAGGTTTCTCCTGATGAATTTGAACTTGAAAAGATTGATAGCTATAAACTGATTTCTCTTGCTAGATCCTATAAATCTTTTGGTATTGCTTATACGTATAATGAACCCTTTATATGGTATGAATTTGTCTTAGAAACATCTAAAATTGCTAAAGAACAAAATTTAGAAAATGTTTTAGTAACCAATGGTTATATAGAAGAAGAGCCTTTTTTAGAATTAGCTCCATATATATCTGCTATGAATATTGATCTAAAATCTTTTAATGAAGAATTTTACTCTAAGTTATGCCAAGGAAAACTAGAAAAAGTGTTGAACATTATACTTTTAGCTTATAAGAAGGGTATTCATATAGAGATTACTACTCTTATAATTCCTGGTTGGAATGATAAAGAGGATGAAATTAAGGAATTAACTAACTGGATAGCAAGTATAGATAAAAATATTCCTCTTCATTTTTCTAGGTATTTTCCTGCTTATAAATTTAATTTATCTCCTACACCTCTTGAAACTCTTTGGAAAGCTTATTCTATTGCCAAGGAAAAGTTAAATTATGTTTATTTAGGTAATATATGGAATTTAGAAACTTCTACAACTTTTTGTCCGAAATGTAAAAATCAACTTATTATTAGGAATGGTTATACTATAGAGAAAAATCTTCTGTTGAATACTAATACCTGTCCATTTTGTGGTGAAAAAATCTCTGTTATAATATAAAAAATAATGAAATTTCATAAAATTTTTTATGTAATTTTGAGTTTACTATTTTTAGGTTTTTGGGTATATAGTTATTATCAATGGTGGTTAGATACTCCATGGAGGGAAAGGTGGAAAAAGCTTATAGAAAATCCAGAATTATTTGATTCAAAGGAGATAGAACTTAAAGGAGAGGTCAAGGATCCTTATACTATTGTAGGAACAACAATTTCAGTTTATACATTGGAATTTGAGAATTTTAGATATAATGTGATAAGTTTTTCAGGAATTCCTGAAGAAAAAAGTGAAATAATTATCAAAGGAAAGATCAAGAAAAATTTTAAAGTCGAAACCCTTTTTGAGAATAGAAGATTTGTTAAGACCTTTTCGTGGGCAATTATTGAAGAAGAAAGGAGAGATTTAAGATGAACAGGATTTTTGGAACTGATGGGATAAGAGGAAAAGTCAATGAAGATTTAACTCCTGAGTTTATTTTAAAATTAGGTAAAGTATTAGCTGAGTATTTAGAAGAAAAGGGAAAAATAATAATAGGATATGATACAAGAATTTCAAGAGACATGCTGAATTTTGCACTACAATCTGGGATACTATCTATGGGAATAGATACCTTAGATGTAGGAATTATTCCAACTCCTGGTATTGCATATCTTGTTCGTTGTTTAGAACATATTTCTGCAGGAATTGTTATTTCTGCATCACATAATCCTGTAGAATATAATGGAATCAAAATCTTTGGAAAAGATGGTTTTAAACTTCCTGATAATGTTGAGGAAGAAATAGAAAATTTACTTAAATCTGAAGCTGTTTTATACAGAGGAAAAAAAATAGGTAAAAGGATTGAATTTCCAGAAGGTAAGAATCTTTATATAAAATTTCTTAAGGAAGTTATAAATTTAGATTTAAGAGGATGGAAGATTTTTTTAGATTGTGCGAATGGATCTGTTTCTGAAATTGCTCCTATCTTATACAAAGATTTAGGTGCAGAAGTTGTTGCTATTAATTATAACTATGATGGAACAAATATAAATAAAAATTGTGGGGCAGTTTATCCCCAAATAGGACTTGAAAATTTCAAAAATTCTGGAGCGACTATTGGATTCACTTTTGATGGGGATGGAGATAGGGTTCTAGCTTTTTCTGAGAAATTTTCCATAGTTAACGGAGATAAAATTCTTGGAATAATCGCTTTATATTTAAAGAGAAAGAAGAAGCTTAATAAAAATACTGTAGTTGGCACAATCATGACAAATTTGGGATTAGAAGAATTTCTTAAAGGACAGGATATTTCTCTTATAAGAACTAAAGTTGGGGATAGATATATTTTGGAAGAGATATTGAATAATAAGTTAAATCTTGGAGGAGAACCCTCAGGGCATGTTATATTATTTGATTATTTACCTACAGGTGATGGCCTTTTAGCTTCTCTTTTTCTTTTAAAGATCTTAAAAGAAGAAAATATTTCCTTAGAAGAATTAGCTAATTCTATTCCCCAGTATCCTCAAATAACCGAGAATTTGAACTTAAATAAAAATTATCCAAAGGAAATAACAAAAACTCTGGAAGAATTAGTTAAGGAGGTGATAAGGGAAAACAATATTAGATCTATAGTAAGATTCTCAGGAACAGAGTCTTCTGTTTTAAGGATTACTTTAGAAGGAGATGTTCCTGAAAGCCTTTTAGAGGAATATATGAAAAAAATTAAAAATAAAATAATTTCATTTTTGAACTAAGCGCCTGGACTTACCCGATAAAGGGTAAGTTGACGAGGAGGAGGTTTATCGAGTTTTCGGCGGATGCCTCCAGGTAGTTGCTACCTACCTTAAAGGAAACTCACAAAACTGGTGGGTGACCGCCAGGACAAAAGGTTTCCAGTAGCAAAGGTGAGTAAGGAAGTCTCCTTCTCATAGAAATTTTATTATGAGGAGGAGAAAAAGATGTGTGGTATAATTGGCTATGTAGGGAAAAATACATGTATTCCTTTTCTCATAAATGGACTAAAAATGTTAGAATACAGAGGTTATGATTCTGCGGGAATTGCAACTTTAGTAGATGGGGAAGTAATTATAAAGAAAGTTGTGGGGAAGGTAAAACAGTTAGAAGAAATTGTTGATTATAATGAGAAGAGCTATATTGGTGTGGGACATACTCGCTGGGCAACTCATGGTGAACCTACAATAGATAATGCACATCCCCATATGGACTGTAATGGACGTTTTATTGTAGTTCATAATGGTATAATTGAAAATTACAAAGAATTAAAAGATTATCTAATTGCTAAAGGTCATAAATTTAGAAGTCAAACAGATACAGAAGTTATTGTACATCTAATAGAAGAGGAATTTTTAGAAGAAAATATTATCTTTTCCTTTAAAAAAGCAATCGAAAAATTAGAGGGTTCTTTTGCCTTGGTAATATTAGATAAAAAGAATCCTACGACTCTTTATGTGATCAAAAGGCAGAGTCCTTTAATAGTTGGATTAGGAGAGGAAGAAATATTTGTTGCATCTGACATTCCTGCTCTTTCTCTTTGGGTAGAGAATTATATTTTCCCAGAAGACGATCAATTAGTAATTCTTTCTCCTAGACGTATAGAAATTTATAACTTAAAAAATAATCTATGTAGATTAAATTTAGAACCTGTAAAAATTCCCAAAGAGAAAATCTCTGTTGATAAAGGTTCCTATCCTCATTATATGTTAAAAGAAATATATGAACAGCCTGCAGTTTTAAGAGAAATATTTACTGAGGCTATAGAAAAAAAAGGAAATCTCTTCTTTTTTAAAGATTTCGAAGAAGATTCAATTTTGTGGAAAAAAATAAATAAGATATTTGTAGTTGCCTGTGGAACTTCCTATCATGCAGGATACTTTGCAAAATATCTATGGGAAGAAGAGTTACCTTATTATGTTGAAGTTGATTATTCTTCAGAATTTAGATATAGAAAGCCAAAAATAAATGAAAATACACTTTTTATTGCTATAAGTCAATCAGGAGAGACTGCTGATACTATTGCAGCATTAAGATTAGCAAAGGAAAAAGGAGCAAAAATTCTGTCTTTAACTAATAATCCTAGAAGCACTATCGCAAGAGAAAGCGATTTTAATTTGTTTCTAAGATCGGGAATAGAAATAGGGGTGGCAGCAACAAAAACATTTATAGCAGAATTGGCTTTTATCTATCTTTTGAAAGAATATATAAAGCAGAGACTATATGGAGAGAATGGTGTAAATTGGGATAATTTAAGAAGAATACCAGTATATTTAGAAAAAATTTTGTCTAATTCAAATTCAATAAAAGAAATAGCATATAAATATTCAAAAATGAAAAATTTTCTTTATATAGCAAGAGGAAGAAATTTTCCTTTAATTTTAGAAGGAGCGTTAAAATTAAAAGAGATATCCTATATTCATGCTGAAGGAGTATCAGCAGGAGAAATGAAACATGGGCCTATTGCTTTGCTAGATAAAAATACCCCAGTAATGGCAATAGCAGTTGAGGATGAAACCTATAATAAAATTTTTTCAAATTTAGAAGAAGTAAAAGCGAGAAAAGCACCAATTATTGCTATTGCTAGCGAAGGAGATAAAAAGATTTTGGATATTGCTAATGATGTGATTTATATTCCCAAATTTGATCCAAAATATTATCCTTTTTTTGTAACAATTCCTTTGCAACTTTTTGCCTATTATGTTGCTGAGAAGTTAGAAAGAGAGATTGATCAACCAAGAAATTTGGCAAAATCTGTTACAGTGGAATAGCATATGGAAGAAAATTTAAAAATACTTGGAATAGGTCTAGATATAGTAGAAATTGATAGAATTAGAGAGGCAGTTATAAAACATAAAAATTTCTTAGAGAGAATTCTTTCATTAGAGGAGAGACGACAAATAAGTAGCAAAAAAAATAACCTTTCCTCTATTGCTGTAAGATTTTCGGCAAAAGAGGCGTTTATTAAAGCATTAGGTGGTAAATTTGAAGGATGGTGTTGGAGAGATGTAGAAATATTGACTGGTGTAAATGGAAAACCAGAAATAAGATTAAAAAACAAGGCCTTAGAGGAGGCAGTAAAGAGAGGAATAAAAGATATTAAAGTAAGTCTTTCTCATTCTAATAAATATGCTGTAGCAGTTGTTATAATATTAGGCTAGGGGGGATTCTATGAAGGAGAGTCCATTGGAGAATTTAAGAAAAAAATTGGAGGATATTAGAAAAATTCTAGGAGATATAATCGTTCCGAATCCAAGAAAACTTCAAGAAAATTGTGAGAAGTTTGTAATTATGAGACAAGAAATACAGGATTTAGTTGAGAAATTAAATGATCTGAAAGTATCTATCGAACCCGAATTAATTCGATTAAGAGAAATAGATTCTTTAGCAAAATCAAACCTAAAAGTATTTAACAAGGGATTAAAAAATTCTTCTATATTTTCAAGATCTTCATCATATCCTAAGGAATTTTGGTGGTGGCATATATTGGAAATTTATAGACTTGAAAAAAAGAAAAAAATGAAAAAAATTCTATTATCTACAGGAATATTAGTAATTATTTTCATTGGTACGATTTTGTTTTTTAGATTTTATAAAACACCAGAAGAAGAATTTTTAAATTCTTTATCCTCTATAGATAGATTAATAGAAGAAAAAAAATACGAGGAAGCAGAAAATAAAGCGCAAAAGCTTACAGAAGAATTTCCAAATAGAATAGAGGCTTGGTTAAAACTTGGGATTATTCAAGAATTAAAGGGTTATTCTAATTTTGTTTCGACATATAATAAGGCTAAAAGTTTATGTAAAAATGAAGATGAATTTTATATGAACAGAGCAATGGAATATTTTAAAATCAAGGAATTTAAAAAAGCAGAAAAGGATATAAAGAAAATCTTAGAGAAAAACAGTGAAAATCCACAAGCTTTGTATATATTAGGTTCTATATATGAAGAAGAAGGGAGATTATTTGATGCTTTAAACTTATTTAAAAAAATAGAATCCTTAGGAGATAAAGTAGACCCGCAACTTATGGCAATGACAAAAATACGATTAGGACTACTTATGCAAAAAATTCCAGCTTCGATTCCTTTGAAATAGTTTAAGAATAAACTTGAAAAAAACATTAAAAAATGATATATATTGAATCAGAGAGCCCTGCTGTGTGCGTGGTGTGGACGTGTCCTTGGCTCAACACCTTTTCTAGATAAGCCAATATCTTCTCTTGGGATTGCGGCTCTTACGAGCTACATAACCAAGAGAAGTGAGGCTTAAAAGTATGGGGAAGAGGGCGCAAAGGCATGTGACATCACGGCACAGCGGGGATTTTTAGTAATAAAAACTTAAGGAAAATGAGAATAAGTCAAGAAATAAGAGAAAAATTTATTAAATATTTCGTTGGAAGGGGACATTTGCACCTTCCCAGTGCTTCTTTAGTTCCTAGTGATGATCCGACTTTACTTTTTACCACTGCGGGAATGGTTCCTTTTAAACCATATTTTTTAGGACAAGGAACACCTCCAGCAAAAAGAATAACCACAATTCAAAAGTGCTTTAGGACTACAGATATAGAAAAAGTTGGATTTACCCCTCGACATCTTACTTTTTTAGAGATGCTTGGTAATTTTTCCTTAGGAGATTATTTTAAGAAAGAAGCAATAGAATTTGCTTATGAATTCCTCATAAAAGAACTCCAGTTGCCTTTATCTTCTATATGGATTTCTATCTTTGAAGAAGATGATGAAGCTTTTGAGATTTGGAATAAACATATTGGAATTCCTGCGGAAAGAATAGTTAGGTTAGGTAAAGAAGATAACTTTTGGGGACCACCAGGACCAACAGGGCCTTGTGGTCCATGTTCAGAAATTTATTATGATTTTGGGCCTAAAAACAAAGGAGAAGAAAATTGTAAACCTGGAGATCCATGTGATAGATTTATGGAGATTTGGAATCTTGTATTTATGACATATTATATGGACGAGGAAGGAAAGTTAACTCCTCTTCCTCAGAAAAACATTGATACGGGAATGGGTTTAGAGAGAATTACCACTATTGTGGAAGAGGCTGTTAATGTGTTTGATACTGATCTTTTTCAACCACTGATACAGGAGATTAGAAAATTAATAAATCAAGAAGATAGGGTTATAGAAAGAATAATTTCAGACCATATAAGGGGTATAACCTTTCTCATGGGAGATGGGGTTGTTCCTACGAATGATGGGAGAGGTTATGTCCTAAGAAGGCTAATAAGAAGAGCAGAAAGAAAAGCCTTTGAAAAAGGGATTAAAGAGCCTTTCTTATATAATTTAGTTCCAAAGGTTATTGAAATTATGAAATCCTTTTATCCCGAATTGGTTTCTAAAAAAGATTTTATAATGAGAATATTAAAAAAAGAAGAGGAACAGTTTTTAAAAACCTTAGAACAAGGTCTTTATCTTTTAGATACTATATCAAGAGAAGGAATAACAGAATTATCTGGGGATTTTGTGTTTAGACTCTACGATACCTATGGATTTCCTTTGGAATTAACTCTTGAAATAGCCCAAGAAAAGGGATGGAAAGTAGATTTAGAGGGTTTTAATAAGGCAATGGAGGAACAAAAAAGGAAAGCGAGAATTTCTTTAGAGGAAAAACTAGAAAGTATATGGATAAATCTCTCCGATGAGGAAATATATGAGTTAAGAGAAATTCCTCCTACTGAATTTGTAGGTTATGATGTGTTAGAAACCAAATCTAAGGTTTTATTCTTTCTTCAAGGAAAACATGGGAGGATAATTAAACCTTCCGAGGAAATTTATCTTATATTAGATAAAACACCTTTTTATGCAGAAAGTGGAGGTCAGGTAGCAGATAAAGGAGTAATAGTTGGTGAAGATGTTGAAGTTGTTGTAAATGATGTCCAGAAATTAGGAGAAAAATTCTATGTTCATAAAGGAAGGGTAGTTAAAGGAGAATTAGAAGAGGGAATGGAAGTTATTGCAAGAGTTGATAAAGAGTCGAGAGAAAGTGTTCAAAGACATCATACTGCAACTCATCTTTTACATTATGCTTTAAGAAAGACTTTAGGGAATCATGTTATGCAGTCAGGATCTCTTGTTTCTCCTGAATTTTTAAGATTTGATTTTACCCATTATCAACCTTTAACATTTTCAGAAATTGAAGAAATAGAGCGAATTATAAATTCATCCATAGTTTCTAATTATAAAGTAGAAAAGATATATACTACTTTAGAAAAAGCAAGAGAAATGGGGGCTTTAGCTTTATTTACTGAAAAATATCAAAGAGAGGTAAGAGTTATAAAAATAAATGATATAAGTATGGAGCTTTGTGGAGGAACTCATGTAGAATATACAGGAGATATTGGGTTATTTATTATAGTAAAGGAAGAAGGAATTGGAAGTGGAATAAGAAGAGTATTTGCATTGTGTGGACTTAAAGCATGGGAGTATATTAATTCTCAGAAGAAAGCTTTAAATGATATTTATGGCTTATTAAGAGTTAATAACTTAGATGATTTAAATCAAAGACTTGTAAAAATATTAAGTTCTTTAGAGGAGAAGGATAATAAAATTAAAAATCTTGAGAATATAATATTAGAATATGAAGCTAAGAGAATATTAGAGAGGGTGATTTCAAAAGATAACGTGAATATCTTCATAGAAAAGGTTAATCTTCCATCTATTGATTTAGTAAGAAGATTAGGAGATTATTTAAAAAGTAAAAAACCTGATAGTTTAATTATCCTGGGTATTGATCAAGAAGATAAAACTTCTATAAATATTATGATATCTCCAAGTTTAGTTAAAAAGGGAATTCTTGCTAAAGATATTGCGAATATGTTAAATGAAAAGTTAAAGGGAAAAGGAGGAGGAAGAGATACTTTTGCTCAAATAAATATAGATAAGATTGATAATTTAAAAACAATAGAGAAAATATTAACAGAATGGCTCGAGAAATAATTATGGGAAGATGGTTAGCCATAGATTGGGGAGAAAAATATATAGGGTTAGCTATATCTGATCCTTTAGGAATTATATCTCAGGGATTAGGGGTATTTGAGAATAGGGGAAAAAAAGAGTTTTTAAATCTTATTAAGAAAATATTAAATGATTACTCTATAAAAGGTTTTGTTTTAGGATTACCTATATCATTAAAGGGAGAAGAAACTCAAAGAACTTTACAAATTAAAAAAATAGGCTTGATTTTAGAGAAAAATTTTTCATTACCTGTATATTTTGTTGATGAAAGGTTTTCTACCATCGAGGCAGAAAAAGTGTTGATTCAAGGAAATGTAAGAAGAGAGAAGAGAAAAATTATAAAGAATCAGCAATCCGCTATTATAATTCTTAATAAATTTCTTGCACAGATTTCTTCTTGACTATAATAATTATAAAATTTATAATTTTAGCCAAAGGGCGCGTAGCTCAGTGGAAGAGCACTATCTTGACGCGGTAGGGGTCGGTGGTTCAATCCCACCCGCGCCCACCATAAAGTAAAGGCAAAGAAGAGGAGAGTACCCTTACTAAAGCTTTCAGAGAGGAAGGGAAAGGGTGAGAGTCCTTCTAAGCTTTAGAAGGGGAAGACCACCTCTGAGCTTTTTTACTGAAATCTCTTCTGAGAGAGTAAGTAAAAACGGGTAATTCCGTTAGAAATCAAAGTGGGTGAAAAAACCAATTAAGGTGGAACCACGGTGCTCCCGTCCTTTTATGGCGGGAGCTTTACTTTTAAAAACAAGGAGGAGAGATATATGGTATGGATAATGAAATGGAGGGAAAAGAGTTGGGAATGTGAGGGAAACATACTTTCAGCGGTTAAAGAAAAAGGGTTGGACAATATTGCTTTAGGAGCTAAAATTGATAATAAATTATATGATCTTTCTTATATTCCTGAGGATAATTCCGAAGTAGTGATATTAGACTGGGATACTCCTGAGGGAAAAGAAATATATAGACATACAACTTCACATGTTTTAGCAAATGCTGTAAAAGAATTATTCCCAGATGTAAAATTAGGAATTGGTCCTGCTATAGAAGATGGTTTCTACTACGATTTTTATAAAAAAGAACCTTTTACTCAAGAAGATTTAAAAAAAATTGAAGAAAAGATGAGGGAAATAATAGAAAGAAATTTATCTTTAGAAAGAATTGAGCTTTCAAAAGATGAAGCAAAAAAGCTTCTAAAAGATTTAGGAGAAGACTTTAAAATTGAACTTTTAGAGGAAATTCCTGAGAGTGAACCTATAACTTTTTATAAACAAGGAAATTTTATAGATTTATGTAAAGGTCCCCATCTTCCTTCTACAGGAAGAATTAAATATTTTAAACTTCTTAATATTTCTGGTGCATATTGGAGAGGAAGTGAGAAAAATCCAATGTTCCAAAGAATATATGGAACTTCTTTTTTAACGGAGAAAGAACTGGAGGAATATTTAAGAAATAGAGAAGAAGCGTTAAAAAGGGATCACAGAAAATTAGGTAAGGAAATGAATTTGTTTTTTATTTTTGAGGACGCAGGTCCAGGTTTAATATTTTATCCTCCTAAAGGAGCGATGTTAAGATTAATTATAGAGGAATTTGAGAGAAAAGAGCATTTGAAGAGGGGATATCTTCCAGTTATTACTCCTCACGTTTTAAAGATGGATCTTTGGAAGAGATCAGGACATTGGGATAATTTCAGAGAAAATATGTTTTTTTTAGAAATAGAAGATCAGGAATATGCTATAAAGCCTATGAATTGTCCAGGACATATACTTATATATAAGTCTTTCATACATAGCTATAAAGAGCTTCCATTGAGATTTTTTGAAATGGGAACAGTTTATAGATATGAGAGATCTGGAGTTCTTTATGGCTTACAAAGGGTAAGAGGATTTACTCAAGATGATGCTCATATATTTTGTACTCCTGAACAATTAGAGGACGAAATAAAAGGAATTTTAGATTTTGCTTTCTTTATGCTAAATTCTTTTGGATTGAAAGATTTTGAAATAACTTTATCTACTCGTCCTGAAAAATATATTGGAAGTGATGAAATTTGGGAGAAAGCAACACTTTCTTTAAAAAATGCTTTAGAATCTCTGGGAGTAACATATAGAATTGCAGAAGGAGAAGGAGCTTTTTATGGCCCTAAGATAGATATTGGATTAAAAAGTTTGTACGGGAAGTTATGGCAAGGACCTACGATTCAAGTGGATTTTAATCTTCCTGAGAGATTTGATTTAACCTATGATGCTCCTGATGGAACAAAGAAGAGGCCTGTCATGATTCATAGAACTCTTTTAGGTTCTTTAGAAAGATTTTTAGGAGTTTTAATAGAACATTATGGGGGAAGATTTCCTCTTTGGCTTTCTCCAATTCAAATAGTCATCTTACCTATTGCGGATAGGCATAGAGACTATGCTTTAGAAATAGCGGATATATTTAGAAAAGAGGAATTTAGAGTTGAAATAGATTTAGATCAGGCAAGCTTAAATTATAAAATAAGAAAAGCTATTTCCCAGAAAATTCCTTATTTATTTATTCTTGGAGATAAAGAGATGACTGAAAGAAAAATAAGTGTTAGAAAGCATGATAAAGATTTAGGAGTCTTTTCTATAGAAAATATAATGAAACTACTTAAAGAAGAGGTAGAACAGCGTTATGCTCATTATTAAATTTATATTAACAATTTTAATGTTTTTCTTGGGAGCAAGTATAGGAAGTTTCTTAAACGTAGTAATATATCGATTACCACGGGGAGAATCTATTATTATACCTCCCTCTCATTGTCCTAAATGTAACCATAGATTGGGTCTATGGGATTTGATACCAGTTTTCAGCTATATTTTACTAAAAGGAAGGTGTAGATATTGTAGAGAAAAAATTGCTTTTAGATATTTACTGGTTGAGACATTCTTGGGTTTTACTTTTTCTATTTTATTTCTGATTTCTGATTTTTCTTTATTTACAATCAAATCCTTGGTATTTGTTTCCCTTTTAATACCTATATTTTTCATAGATTTAGAACACATGCTGATACCCGATATTATATCAATTCCTGGAATTTTGATAGGAATTTTTATCTCTTTATTTGAAGGGAAATTTACGGAAAGTTTAAAAGGAAGCATTGTTGTTGGAATTATTCTATTATTAATATACATTTTGGCATTGATTTTTTACAAACAAGAAGGAATGGGACAAGGAGATATAAAGTTGGGGCTTTTATTGGGAAGTTTTTTAGGTGTTAAACTAGGATTATTGACACTATTTTTAGGATTTACTTTAGGAGGTTTAGTTTCAATCATTCTTATTATCCTAAAAAGAAAAAATTTAAAAGAATATATTCCTTTTGGTCCCTTTCTTATCATTTCTGGAATTCTTAGTTATTTTTGGGGTGAAAATTTAATTAATTTCTATTTTGCTTTGTTTTAATTATATGAACAATGAATATTGGGGTTTTACTCTTCTAGAATTATTGATTGCTTTTTCAATTTTTTCAATAATTATTATTGCTTTAGGTTATAATTTTATAAACCTCTTTGATATTTTGAGTTTAGAAGAAGCAACAATTAATTTATTCTCAGCATTAAAACTTTTTCAAGAAAGTGCTTGTTCCCAAAAGGAGTATCACGACTTTTTTGAATTTTATCCAAATGTTGAATTATGTCTTTGGAAAGTGTATAATCCAAATAGCAATAGTTATAGAGTATTTAGGATAATTGATTTAAAGAAATATAAAGTTGATCTAATTTCTGCCGATTTTGGATCTTTAAATTTATTGTATTTTACATCCTTGGGAATACCATCTGCGGGAGGGACTGTCGTTTTGGGAAAAGGAAGATTAAGAAAATATATAATTATAACTCCAGCTACAGGGAGGATATGGGTTAGTGATTCTCCTCCAGAAAATTGGTAATAATGGGTTTAGTCTAATAGAAGTTTTAATTGTAGGTTTAATAATATTTATTGCAATGTTTGCTGTATTTCAGATGTATTCGTATGGATTATTTCAATATCCTAGAATTAGTAATCTTGTACAAGCTAATCATTTATTAGTTAGAGAAGCGGAAAACATAAATTCAAAAGCCTATACCCAAATTGATACTTTTTTATTAAACAATTATCCTAAGATCATTAATATTAGAAACATGAGTTTTAGAATATCTTATACTTTAAATACTCCATATACATGGTGTAAAATAATTACTTTATATGTATCTTGGAGAGATGGCACTCAAACTCAAACTTTATCTTTAGAGATATTAAGGTCTATTCCATGATGAAAAGAGGATTTACATTAGTAGAATTTTTAATTAGTGTTACAGTATCTTTTATTGTAATTACTGCTATTGTTAATTTTCTTATTGTAGGTTCTCGAAGTTATCAAAGCCTTAATCAAAGAATAGATTTACAGAGAAATGCAAGATTAGTATCTGATAGACTAATCAGAGAGATAAAAAGAGCCTCCTCAATAGATCCTTCTTCGGATGGTAGTAGTATTATAATAAATTACTATATATATACTCTTCAAACCAATATTGTCTCTTCATCATTATCTACTGTTAGATATTATGTAAATCCCTCAGGCATATTAAGAAGACAAGTAAAGCAAGGAAGTCTATGGGTTGGTGATAATCCCCTAACGGAAAATAATTTTAGAGTATTAACTCCAGTTTTTTACTACTTGGATGCATCTTCCAATATAACTTCTCCTAATTTAGCTAAAATAGTTCTTGTTGATCTTAAACTTGATGCAGATAGGGATAATCGAGCAGATTATACATTATCTTTCTCTATTTATCTACCTCTTAAAGAAAATTATTTCTTGAGGTAAAATATATTTGAGGTGATATAAATGAAGGAAGAGGGACAATTAATTTTAGTTATTTCCATAGTCCTTTTTCTTTTTATTCTTGGTGGAATAATTTTATCTTTGATACCTCCTGAGAATTTAATGACAAGAAGACAAATAGAGAGTAATCAAGCTTTTTATCTTAGTCAGGCAGGTTTAGAAAATGCAGTTTATTTAATTAATAACAATGTAAATCTAAAGGATTTAAATCTTACATCTAAGAAGGAATCCTATGGTCTAAATGTAAGTTATACTATTACTGAAACTTCAGGATTAAGATTTACAGGATCCTTTATTTTACCAATTAGATTAGGGGAATATGTTGTTTCCGCTAATTATACAAATGCTTTGATAAATGAAGGAGGTTTATTAGTACAGGGAGATTTCTTTGTAATAAGAAGTGTAGGTTATATTCCTTCTATTTCAAATTACACGGTAAAAAGGAGTATAGAGATTTGGGGAAGAGCGGATCAATTTTCTTTAGATCCCTTTAAATATGCAGTTTTTGCAGCAAGAAATGTAAGTGTAAAAGGAAATGCAATTATTCGTGGAGAACCTTTGCCAGGAGGAAGATTTGATACTGCTATATATTCTCGAGGAGATGTAGATCTTATAGGAAGAAGTTATGATATTAATGGAACAAATTCTCCTATTCCAGGAATTGATTATATTGCTAATGATCCCTCATTACAAATGCCCACATTAAATTTTTCTTATTTAAGAGCAATTTCTATGATGCAAGGATTATATAGAAGTGGAAATAGAGTTGACTTGAAAAATGTAGTAAATGTAGCTCAAAGTAATCCTTCATGGTATAATTCTGCTACTAAAACATATAATACGTGGTCTTTAGTTATTTTTGTTGATGGCTCAGCAGATATGGCAGGAAATGTTGAGTTTCAAGGAATTATTGTTGTTAGAGGAAATTTAAAAATTACAGGAACTGGAAATAAAGTTAGAGGCATAGTTTTTGCTTCAAATATGGATACAAGTACTGATGAATTGAGCATTTATGGAGATCCTGTAATAGATGGGTGTTCTTTAGGTGAGGATGTTGATATAGGAGGAAATAGTACTGTAAGGCATAATAATGAGTTCTTAAATAATATTTTTTCTACTCATAGAATAGAAAACGTAGTACAAAAAACAAGAACTAAGCTAAGAACACTATCTTGGAGGGAATATTAAGAATATGAGTATTAAAGATTTATTTTCTTCTGAGGAACAAATAATAGGAATTGATTTTAATAATCCTTTAAGAGTAATTCACGCAGGTAGAAAAAGAGATAAGATCATTATAAAACATATTCATGAAGAACGTTTATCTGATGATATATTTCAAGGAATACAGTTTTCTAACCCTGAACCTGTAAGAGAGATTCTTAAGAGAATTATAAAAAGCTTTAAGTTAAAGAAGGGAAAAGTTTTGTTTTCTATACCTGCTCAAAATACTGCAATAAGATTTATTAATTTTACTTATATGCCTGAAGAGGAGCTTAGAGAAGCATTGAGATGGGAATTGGAGAGATTTATTCCTTTTCCTGTGGAAGATGTGTATTTTGATTATCAAATATTAAATATAACAGAAAGAGAAAATACAAAGGAATATCAATTATTATTAGTAGCCTCACCATCAGAAATTTTAAATTCTTTTTTAAATATTTTAAGAGATTTAAATTTAGAACCAGAGTTAATAGATATAAGCTTCTTTTGTGCTATAAGAACTGCGATCAAAGAAATAAAGGATATTCCTAAAGAATTGACTCTTTTTATTTATGCTCGAGAAAAATTTGTTGATTTATTAATTTTGAAAAATAAAACTCCTCTTTTCTTTAGAAGTATTCTTACTAAGAATTGGTTTGAAGATGAAGAATTAGATGAATTAAGTAGATCCTACGCTTTAGATGAGTACTTAAGAGAGATTTATCGAAATATCAATATCTTCTACTCGCAGTATCCTGAAGAACGAGTTGAAAAATTAATTCTTTTAGGAGATATTGTATTAAATAAAGATTTTATTGAATTATTAGAGTCAATGTTAGGATTAAAGGCAGAAATTTCTCCTTTATCTTTGAATGAGTTAAATATACAAGTTAAAAATAAAGACGTTATTTCTATTTTTCAAAAAGAATTACCTAAGTGGAGTGTCCCATTAGGACTTCTTTTTTGGGGAGAAGCTTAGATTATGTTCAAAATTAATTTATTACCTAAGGTAGTAAAAAGAAAGGAAGTAATAAGATTACCCTTTTTGGGGATATTATTTTTTATTATTTTATTTATCGTCCTTTTAGGAGCCTTGACCCTTTATAGAAATATATTAATAGAAGTTAGAAACTTGAGAAATGAAAATATCTCTTTGGAGCAGCAGATAAGTGTTATAAAAGACAGAATAAGAGAACTTCAAAAGATAGATGAGATGAAGAAGCAATATAGTGAAAGATTAAAACTTTTGGATGAAATTTCTCAGAAAGAAATTTCTTGGCTATCCATATTTGAGAGTTTAAATAGAAACACTCCAAGAAATTTGTGGCTTAAAAATTTTGCAATGGAAGATTTAAATTTAAATTTAGAAGGATTTGCTTTATCCTATAATGATATAGCAGTTTTTCTTGCTCAAATGGAAAGTTTAGGTATGTGGGAGAATATAAAGCTTGCTTTTGCATCGAGGGTTGGAAATCCTCCCTATGATTCTATTAATTTTCAATTATCCGCTCAATATAAGAGGGTAGAAGAATGAAAATTAATATTTGGATTATTCTATCTTTAATTTTGTTTTTATTTATAGGGATTTTTTATTTCTTAATTTATCGTCCTTTAGAACAAGAAAAAGCTAATCTCTTAGAAAGTATTGAGACTAATAGGCAAACTTTAATTAAATATCAAGCAAGTTATAAAAAGTTATTAGAAGAATGGGATAAGTTTAGAATAGCTCTGCAAAGATATGCAGAATTACAGGAAAAACTTCCTGTGAAAGAGGATTTGCCAAGACTTTTAATTCATGTAGAGAAAATCTCTAAAGAATCTAAATTAAAAATAAATTCTTTCAGACCTCTTCCATCAAATGTACCAAAAACTGATGGAAAAACCCCCCCTCCCTATGAAGAATATAATTATAGTATAGATATGGAAGGAAGTTATGGATCCTTTTTGCTTTTTCTTTCTAAAATTAAAACAGCTCCTCGGCTAATATTAATTAAAAATCTAAAAATAAATCCCCTAAATACTGAAGCTTCCTTATTAAAATATAATTTTATCTTGTCCACATTTATAACTCGTTAAGGGGGATTCATCATGGATTTAAATACATTATTAAAAGAACCTAAATTTAGAATAGTAATGTTTATAGTTGGTAGTTTATTATTAATAGGAGGCGTAGGATATTATTATTATGCTAATTTTTTAGTTTTTCCGCCAGAAACTGAAGTAAAACCTAAAGTTGTTTCTACTCCTTTTTTGACTGATACTTTAACTCAAATGTTGAATACTCTAACTTATAAAGAAATAATTTATACATATACAAGTATCAATTTAGGAAGAAGTAATCCTTTTGCTTCTGTTATTACTATTCCTAAAGAAGGAACAACTCTTTCTTCCTCGAGACAGGTAGTAGAAATTACCCGTAAAGAAGAAAAGATATCTACTCCTGTGAAAATTATTCCTAAAGGAGAAAATTTTGCAAAAAATTTTAGATTAACTGGAATAATAAAGGTAGAAAAAAAATACTATGCTATACTTGAGGAAGGAGATAAAGGATATTTTGTTAAAAGTGGTCAAATCTTAAGAGATAATATTTATGTTTCCAAAATCGATGATGAGAGTTTAACTTTAAGGAAGGGAAATGAAATTGCCATATTAAAATTAGGAGGTGACTAATTTGAAAAATATCAATAAAAAGCTTTTAATATTTATATTCCTTTCTTTTATAATAACAACCTTCGCAGCAATAACTTCTTTAGTAAGCATTCAAATCAAAGAGCCAACTCCTGGTTCTATGGAGATTGTTTTGTTTTTCTCATCACCAACAATTCCTAAATATAGTTTAAATCAAAAGGGAACACAACTGTTCTTAACTTTAGAAAAAGTTGAAAATAAGATAAAAGGAAAATCATTGGAAATAAATAAGGGCTTTATAGGAAATATAAATTTTCAAGAAGATACTAAAAAAGGGACTCTTACTTTAATTTTTAATTTTATCGGGTCAATTCCTAAATATAATATATCTTCAAAACTAGGAAGTATAACATTACACATTAGTCCGCAAGTTGCGACCCAAGTTGACACTAAATCTTCTGTTTCAAAGGAAGAATATAAATTATTGGGTATATCCATAGATAAAAAATTAAATCCTCCTTTGATTATAATAAATACTGAAAATAAATTAATACCTCCCTATAAAACTTTGTTATTAAAGAATCCTTTAAGATTTGTTGTAGACTTACAAAATACCTTAGATAGAAGTTCTGTTAAAAGTTATAATATCAACGTTAGTCCTTTTATTACCATAAGAATTTCCCAGTTTTCTAAGGATCCCTTAGTAACTCGTTTAGTATTTGATTTAAAGGTTTCCTATCCCAAGGTGGGTATCAAAGAGACAGATCAGGGATTAGTTGTGGGTACTGAAGAAATTCTTGCAAAACTTCCCGGAAGAACAGTAAAAGTTGAAACTACATCTATAGTGAGTGTTACCAAGGAAGAACCTAAAGAAGTTGTAGAATCGAATCTTCCTCAAACTTCTAAAATTTCTCCAGTTTCTACTTCTGAGAAGCAGATGGAAACTCCATCTAAGACTACTACAGACAAGTTTATGCAGAAGGTTTCTCTAACTTTTGATAGGGCAGAGATAAGAGATGTATTAAAGGCAATGGGACAACTTATAGGGATGAATATTATAACTGATGTTGGTGTTCAAGGAAGAATAAGTGTTTATTTGAAAGATGTAACCTTTAAAGATGCTTTTTATTCTTTACTTGCTGCAAGTGATCTTGGGTATATACAGCAAGGAGAAGTTTTAATAGTAAGTACTTTAGATAAGATGCAAAAACTTGAAAGTAGAGAGCTTACCACAAAAATTTTTCCACTAAAATACTTTGATTCTAAAAAGGCAAAGGATCTTGTAAGTAATATCAATAAAAATCTTATTGTGGCTACAGAAGAGAATCGGAATTGGTTAATTATATCTGGTCCGTCTTCAGATATTGCTAAAATCGAAAGTTTTGTTAAATCTTTAGATGTTCCCACAGAAAAAGTTGTTACTGAAGTTCCTGTTCCTCCAGAAAAAATTTTAGTTGAAAAGATCGATGGTAATATTTATATCTCCACGAGTTTACATGGAGAAGATATCAAAAATGTTTTACAGGAAATTGCCAAAAAGACAGGTAGAAGTGTGTTTATTGAGAGTAATATAAGTAGTATCGTCTTTGTTACCCTTAACCGTGTTTTGGTAGATCGAGCTTTAGATTTAATAATTAGAGGAAGTGGATTATCTTATGAAGTTAAGGAAGGGGGAGAAATATTAGTTAAAAGAAAGACAGAAGAAAAAGCAGAAACCCCAGCTTTAGTTGTTACAGATTTGATAAAAGTAGATAGAATTGGAAATAGGTTATATATTACTGCAGAATTGAAAAAAATTGATGTAAGAGAAATTTTGAAAGAATTAGGTAAAAAAGCTAATATAAATTTTGTAATAGATCCCAAAATTTCAGGAGAGGTTGAATTTTATGTTAATAAAGTACCCGTTGAGGAATTGCTTCCTCTCTTAGGCAGGATAGTAGGATTTAGTGTAGAAAAAGTAGGAGAAATTAATTATATAAAACCATTTGAGGAAAAAGCGATACCAGCTGAAGTAGTAAAGACAAAGATATATGGATTAAGGTACATAGGGTTAGGGGACATTCAGAGAGCAGGTGG